>CAMDKJ010000039.1 GCA_945900705.1 Bifidobacterium breve
TAGCGTCACCCAGTACATCCATTAAATGCGAGATCGGTGCACCTTGGTAGCCACCAACATATGCGACTCCAGATTGCAATAGCCCTTTGGTGACAGCGAGAATTCCTTCACCACGGAACTCCGCGCCCGCCCCCAAACGTAATTCCTGAACCTCATTGGCAAAGGAGCGTTCCGCCATTGCTCGCTTCCCTTTCGCTAGTTAGTACCTTAATTTGAGCGCAACTACATCCCCGACACCCGAATCGCCTAAGAGCGATGTCGTTATTTTGACGACCGTCACAGCTAGAGCATGTACCATTGAGGTCAATCGAGCAACCTTTTCGCGACTAGATATCCGGAGCCACCGCCAAGTCCGGGCCCCGGGTGGGTCGAGGCACCAATATGCCACAGGCTCCCTACCCCTGTTTTGTGCCCATTGGCCAGATTCAGCGGGCGCCAGAGCGCGTATTGGTCCACCCGGCAGTCACCCGCATACGGGTCGCCCCCGACGAGGTTCACATCCAACTCAGCGAGGTCGGCCGGTCCAAGGACTTTCGTCCCGATGACGTGGGAGTCGATATTGGAAATATGTTGCTTAAGTTGCTCGATAACCCGATCGGCGTACCTATCGCGAACGTCGGTTGTCCAACCCCCCGTGTGGTCAATTTCGCCCGCAAGATCACCCCTGATTTCCCTGGGGACTTCTTGTAATTGTATCCAGAGTAATCCGGCGCCCACCGGAGCGCGCGAAGGATCAATCGCTGCAGGTTGACCCACCACAATCGTTGGCCTTCGCGGAAGAAATCCGCGATTCGCGGCATTAACTGACTCAGATAGGGAGTCCATTGAGTCGAGTACGTGGACGAGGGCCACCTTCCCCATGCCTGGGGTGGTCCATTTCGGGGGCTCGGACATGGCTAGGTGGATCTGCATGCCAGCACGGCCATATCGAAAACTCGAGGCCGCTGCCGAAAACTGCGAGGGCACGTTTATCCGATCCAATAGGTGAAGGTACAAAGCCTGTGGAGTTACCGAGGCGAGGATTGCTTTGCGCGCGTGGTAAACAACTCCAGAGGCCGTCCTTACACTTCGAGCCTTACCGCCGGTAACCTCAATGCGCACCGCCTCGGCGTTAGTTACCAACTCACCACCAGCTTCAGCGATTAGCGTGCAGAGTGCCTCAACGAGTTTTACCCCTCCACCCAGCGGAATGGGCATACCTCCCATGGAAATAGCTGCGGCAATTACTTTTGTTATGAATGCACTGGCCGCATCATCGGGACCAAGCCCGTTATGTAAAGCCCAGGGAGCCAATAGCGCCTTCGTCACCGGTGACTCGAAAGTTCTATCAACCCAGGGTGCAGCCGGCTCCAACAACTCCGCGCCGCTAGCCAGCAGCCCTCTCTTACCCAGTTTTCGCCAAGCTTTCCAGCCAAATTTGGCAGCGCTTGCGCGCCAAAAATCCGTTCCAAGCAGGCCGAAGGCCAAATCCGCTCGCCCACCAAAATCGGACATCACCGCATTCCAGGCAGCAAGATCACCGAGTGCGCCGAACTGCGCCGTATTTCGGGATATATCGGTCGAGAGAATTGCAGAGCCCGCAGCGCAGATAACCCCGGTAGGATCCTCGGTGTTCAAGTACTCCACACCGAGGCGGGTCAGGTCACTTGCAAGTTCAGCATAGGCCGGTCCGCCGACAAATAGTGGATGCCAACTCGAAAGCAACTCCACCGTGTACCCCGGAAAGAGATCGGTTCGGGTGGCAATCGCTCCCCCCGCTCGTTCATTGCGCTCAAGGACCGCCACCCGCCAACCTCTTTTGGACAGCATCGCACCTGCGACCAAAGAGTTGATACCGCTACCAATTACGACCGCATCGAATTCGTTCGTCATCTCAAAATCCTGCCAACTCAATTCCTCGGAGTGGTTGCCATGAAGATCGTATAGCGCAATGATGGCGGTCGTCAGATATCTAACTGATTAGGGAGAACGGCAAATGAGTCCAGCCCAAGATGTGCTCATCATCGGCTCCGGCATCAATGGCTTGAGCGCCGCGGCTCTCTTAGCGGTGTCGGGCAAAAAGGTTCTAGTGCTGGAATCAAATTCGGTCCCCGGTGGAGCTATTCGAACAGAACAGTTAACCGTGCCGGGCTTTCATCATGACCTATTCGCCATGAATCTGGGGCTATTTGCGGGTGGAGCTGTCATGGCCAAACTCGGCGGCGAACTTACGGCGCATGGATTCAACCTCGTCCCGTCGACTAAGCCTTTCTGCTCGATCTTTCCTGACGGAAGCATGATCGGTGTTGAAGCAGATCCCGCAGCGACTGTCCGAAATCTGGCGGCAATTGCACCCCAGGATGTCAAAGCGTGGGAGGAACTAACCGCCAAGTTGGGCCTTTGGGCCCCATTCCTAATCGGTGTACTGAACAGTGATCTGCCAAGTGTTGACGCCATCAAGACACTGTGGAAAGCCCACAGAGCGCTGGGTACCGTGGGCCTTTTTGAAATGACCAAACTCGCTCTGCAATCAACCAGGTCGTTCACCGATGAAAACTTTGTTTGCCCCAAAACAAAGGCCCTAATGGCGACTTGGGGAATGCATTTGGATTTTGCTCCTGATATCTCAGGCGGCGCTCTCTTCTCTTTCCTCGAAGCTATTGGCGGCCAGCTCTTCGGCATGGTGATTGGTAAAGGTGGGGCGGCTACGCTCGTAACCGCCCTGGTCGGGGTAATCGAAGCCAATGGTGGCGAAGTCCGCTGCAATTCACGCGTAACACAGATAACTGTAGATAAGAGGCGTGCCACCGGAGTAGTTCTTGCTTCCGGGGAAATCGTGCTCGCCAGGCGGGCAGTGATCAGTAACGTCAATCCGCGGCTCATGCCAGCACTCCTGCCTGATCACGTAGCGGCTGATCCAACTATTAAGCGAGTCGAGAAATTCCAATCGGGACTTGCAACGATGATGATTCACCTTGCACTGCTGGACTTACCGCCCTGGACTGCTCAGGAGGCGCAGACGTATAACTATGTTCATATCGGTCCTTATATCGATGACATGGCTAAGACCTACACCGATGCTGCTGCAGGTCGGCTACCCGAGTCGCCAACACTTGTGATTGGGCAGCCGACTGTAACTGACCCATCGCGCGCACCTGAGGGCAAACATGTGCTCTGGGTTCAAGTGCGAATGTTGCCTTTGGAATTAGCTGATGGTTCGAAATGGAATGATGTTTCTGAGCAATATGCAGACCTAGTGATGAAAAAAATTGAATCCTACGCACCAGGCCTTGAGAAATTAGTCATTGCCCGTGCCGTATTGAGTCCGGCTGACCTGGAAAGTTACAACGTAAACCTGATTAATGGCGATTCGCTTGGCGGCAGCCATCATCCTGCCCAGTTCTTCTTTCTGCGCCCGGTTCCCGGTTGGGGTCGGCACCGTTCTCCGGTTAAGGACCTATACCTATGCGGGGCCGGAACCTGGCCAGGCGGCGGAGTCAGTGGCGCCAGTGGTGCTATGGCTGCCAAGATTCTCGTTTAGGGCTACGCCCGCGAGAGGACTTACGCGCATTTGCAGGTGAAGGTTAGAGGTAGCACTGGACTAGATCCTTGATAAAAGGATTCATAATGTCTTGCGTGTGACCATAGATTGAGCAGTGCCCCATGCCTTCGAAGAGGTGGAACTTTGCTCCGGGTGCAAGGGCCGCAACTTCTTCGCCATCTTGGGGCACCGCCTGCACATCTTGATCGAAGGCGATCACGTGCATCGGAACCATGCAGGTTTTCAATTGCTCGCGCTGGTCAAAGAGTACGCAGGGCTCCCACTGCGCTATAAGTGAATCCTCCGCGGTGTCGGTTTCGTAGTACTCGAGGAGTTCATCACGCAGTTTCGGCCACAGTACTGGATCACCGAGGACGCGCGCGGGGTAATACATCGCGGCGTAGTGGATAACAGCCATCATGCCGTCTAGGCGGTTACCCGCGCGACGCCACTCAATTTCAGCCATCTGGTAATCCCACGTCCAGCCCCGACTAACAGCACCGGTGCCCATACTGATTACGCAGGCGATTAGATCGGGGCGATCAATTGCCACCTGCTGCACTATGCCGCCCCCGAAGGACAACCCAATGATTGCAACCGGTGGTGTGCACACGGCTTCGATCAAGTCGATGACATCCTGGGAAAAATCCTCGACCGTCCACGGCAGCGGCTGATCTGAAGTGGTCTGGCCGACCCCACGGCAATCGAATGTCGTGTTACGAAACTCGCTTTCAAAATATGGCACCTGGTAGGCATCCCAGGAGCCGATAGTGCCACCGGCTCCCGAGACCCAAACGATGTCAGGCCCGTCGCCGACCTGCTTGTAGTGAATGCGGGCGGCGCGGCCCTGAACAAACTTTGCCATCGACTATTCGCGGTCCTCATTAGTCACGGTTCGCCGCATGCGCAACACGACCACTATGAGTACGACGATCACGAGTACTGCTACCAGTAATCCAATAATCAGCCCGGTGCTAATGCCAGAAGCCCCTGAAGTTGGTTGCGCTGTCGCGTCATTACCACCCGCAGCAGCACTCGGTGCAGTGCTAACCCCCGGCGCCGCACTTGCCGACTCAGCTTCAGTTACCGCAGAAACAGGAGCAACGTCAAAGTACGACCAAGTACCCCACTGGTAAATGAGCGTGCCGGTGTCTTTTGGCTGCTTAACCCACCCGGTGAAGCGATCATTGCGATAAGCCTCAAGGCCATTAGCGTAGTACGTGATGATGTAAGGCGCGTCGTCATAAAGCATTTGCTCCATGGTCTTAACTATCGCCTGCCGCGCGGTGAAATCGGTCTCTGCCGCTTGCTGATCAAATAGTTTGTCGTACTCCGGGTTGCAGTAGAAGGAGTCAGACAAGTTCGCATAAATCGAGCCGCCATCTTCATAGGATCTGTTTGCGCAGGTGAAAGTCGACAACATGTAGTTAGGGTCTGGCTCTACCCCCCAACCCCACTCGAACATATCGAAGTTGCCCTGGCCGACGATTTCATATAGCGAATCCTCGGTAACACCCTTGAGCTTTACTTCAACACCTATTTCTTTGAAGTACGCTTGAATGAACTCCGATGACTTCTGCGAGCTGGAATCCTCTGACTCAGTTCGGTACAGCAGCCTAAAACTCAACCTGTTGCCCTGCGCATCCGCGCGCACCCCATCGTCGCCGATCGGGAAACCCGCCGCATCAAGTAACTGGCCGGCTTTAACCGGGTCGTACCCATATTTGTTAGCCGGGTCAAGATGCCACTGCGGGTAAAGCGGAGGGATAATCGTGGTGCCAGGTTGACCTTGACCTCCGAGGACTTTGTCAACTATGACCTGCTTGTCAACTGCCCAACTCAGTGCTTGGCGCACCGCCTTGTTCTGCAGAAGCGCATTACCATCACCGATCGGTGTGCCATCTGCAAGTGCTGCGCCGGTGTTGAATGCCACCTCACTATAACTTGCGGGGGTCGAGGAAACCGTAGTGATTTCTGGTATCCCTTGCAGCGACTCGAAGACACCGAGGTCGAGGCCGTGGGCTAAGTCAATCTCACCGGACTTAATCGCTTGGCCAAGTGCATCAGGGTTGTTGAAGACCTTGAAAATGATCTCGTCAACCGGCCGCTTACCCCCAAACCAATTTGGGTTAGCCATAAACCTCGTGAACTGACCGGGCCGGTGTTCAATCATCACATAAGGGCCAGAGCCCACCGTCGGTGATTCTGGGGTGCCAATGTTCTTATATTTGCGCACCTCCTTGCCGTCAATTGACTCCCAAATGTGCTTGGGGAGGATGAAGACAAAGAGGTGGTCCATTACCGGATTTGGCTTGGATATTTCAATTCTGACGGTGAGGTCATCTACTGCTTCAGCGCGCACCATGCCAGCAACATATGAACCGAAGTTCGTTTTTTCGTACTTGCCGTCGATGATGCGATTAAAGGTGTACGCGACATCGGCTGCCGTAATCGGCACACCGTCGCTCCACTTCATGCCAGGGCGCAGGTTGTACGTCCAGAACTTACCGTCGGCCGACTCCTCCCAAGACTCTGCCAAACCTGGGACGATCGAGAAATCGTCGGCTGCGTATTGGGTCAGAGTTGGGTACTGGAGTGTGAAAGTCTCATACGCGAGAGAGGAAAGCCCGGTGAAGGGGTTCGCGGAGTCTAAGTCTTCGCCAATTCCGATGGTTAGCACCACGGGCTCATCGGCGGCCACAGAAGTTAGCCCGGCAAAAGGCAGGCTTATCGCAACGGTCAAAAAGGCGGCACCAAGCAGACGGATCCGCGACATGTTAACTCCAATTGAATAATTTGATTCTGGTTAACCAACTAGGTGCTTTTCTATCAGTCACCAAGCCGCGCCCGCAACCATCTTCGAATATCTAATGAATTATCTTCCATTGGCGCGTACCAGCCCCCCCGGAAATAACGTGAGGCCATACCCCGCTGCACCGACTCGCAAATGGCCCAATCCTGCAAATTCACGAGATCCCAGAGATCTCCGGCATCCGATGGGTTAAAAGTCGGCTTCGCTACCTCATCCGGAGCAAAGAGCAGTTCACAGACCACTCGGGTGCTATTTGCCGCTTGGGGTAACAAAAGGTACGAGGCTGCATGCTCGGCGGACAGGCTAAGCAACAAATTGGGGTAGATCAACTCACCTTTGTGCCTGACCCGCTCATGCCCATCCAGGTCTGGAAACGGCGCACGATCACTCGTGCCGCTCATCGTGAAGGTCCATGCACCCTCACGATGGGGGACACCGTCCTCCCATGGGATGTCGATACCCCCACCACCGAAGGCTGGAACTAACCGACAGAGTTCAGGGTGCACCGGACCACAGTGGTAGCACTCGTTGTAATTCTCGGCAATAACTTTCCAGTTCGCTTGAACTTCGTAAGTGAAGCGCAGACCCACCTCGAGTTCACTTAGTGGATAACGCCTAACCCGCTCGGGTACGTCACCTAATTGCGCCAGCAAAGTGTGCTTTGGATCTTCAGCCAGCCAAAGCCAACCACCCCAACTCTCAACCGCCAATGCGGTGAGCTTGAAATCTGCTTGATTTATGTCTTCAGCATGCGGTGCATGCATTAATGATCCGTTAAGGCTGTAGGTCCAAGAGTGGTAAGGGCAGCGAAGTGCTTTCATCTCACCAGGTGGGCAATTTTCAGGCAATAGTTGCGATCCGCGGTGGCGGCAGACATTTGCATGAGCATGTAAGTCTCCATCATGGGTAACGATGATGGATTCACCATAGAAATCGACTACGGCGATGCGGCCCGCCTGAGTTAGGCCGAGCTCATCAAGGCGGCCGATACAGGTCCACTGCCCGCGCAGCATATTGCGCTCACGAAGGAAAGACTCTGGGTCTACGTAATGCTCTCTAGGCAGTGCGGCTTCCATTGGATAAGTATGCCCGCTAGGCCCGCGGAAAGGAACGCTGCCAGTGCTGCTCAGCTACGAGTTCTCGTCCGTCATGCACTGTGATAACCATGGTGACTTCATAGGTTTCACCCGCCGTCACCACATCCATAATTGAATGCACGGTGGCGCTCACCTCGGGAAAGCGCAGCGTGAATTTCACATCAGAGTGGGCGCGCTGTTCGAAGGTACGGGTATCGACACTTACCCACCCGTCATACCTTTCACTCGCAGTGCCAAACGGGGTGTCGTAGGTTGACGCAGAACCCACTACGCATCTGGTGATGCGGTTTACGACATCGCGCTCAAGTTGCCAAATGACGCCTTCGGTACTTTCGTTTGACTGAAGATCACCCGGTGCGAAAATGGGTACGGGAAGGGACGGGTCGGCCTCGTAAATCGGCAGGGTGAGGGTGGCGCCTCGCAGGGTGAGAGTGCCCGGACCGCCCGGCGCAACAACATTTGGCCAATCGGCACCCGCGACGCTGACGCGCAAGGCATGACCGGCTTGCCACTGCCAGGCGGTTGCTTCAAGTTCTACATCTACTTCACCGGTTGGGCCGATCAACAACGTGCCGCGGCTTACCAGAGTCGAGGTGCCATCCGGTGCCACATCACATAGGCGGACCGCAATTATCGGATGCGGGCACGTCGCCGTGACGTGTGCCAGTAGATGCACACTGCCGGCGATTTCGAGCGGCTCAGCTATTGCAATGTCCCAAGTGATACTCGCTGCATCATCAAATCGCTGATCATCAGGCTGGCCATAGGGCAGGTGCCCTGCGCAGGAAATCCAGGCGGCCATGCCGACATCGGGGATCACCACATAGGTAGGTTGGTCGGCTAACGAGATCTTGCGTTCACTCGAACGACTCGACGGCCAACTGTCGGAACGCCATTGACCTGGCACCGTGTCAAGCACCGGGTCTGGTGCATGCGAGAAACGGCAGAACCAGGTATGCGGTAACTCCCACGTTGTCTCGCCATCGCGAAGGTGCTCATCGAAGAAAGCCGCCATCTCAGCAACATGGTCAATACGCGGACCAGGCGCGCTCGAACTTGGTGCAGCATGCGCCCAGGGGCCAGCAAGTAGGCGAGTCGGGGCATTAATTTCAGCGACGGTACGAAATGAGGTGTTCCGGTACCCGTCGGCCCAGCCCGCAATGATCATCGTCGGGATATTGATACGTTCGTAATCGGGGCGGACCGAGCCTTGGCGCCAATATGAATCATCATCTGGGTGCGCCAACCAAGTAAAGAGCCAAGGCTCATTCGCAGCCACTCGTCGCAGCCATTCCGCACGCCAGGTATCGCCCCAAATCTCGGGTACCGGGGGCAGTAAATTCATTGGGGCCATGTAATGGCAGTAGTCAACGAGGTCGAGCCACTTGCGGGCACCGCCCATTTGATGCACATCGTCAGTGAATCGATCATCGGTGGCGTAGATGGGCACAATTGCCTTCAATTGCGCTGGCCGCTCGCAGGCAAGTTGGAAGGAATTGAAGCCGCCGTATGAAGTTCCAAACATCCCGATATTGCCGGTGCACCATGATTGTGCTGCCAGCCAGGCAATAACCTCAGTGAGGTCGCTTCGTTCTGCAATCGGGTATTCATCAGTAGCTAGACCACCGCTACTGCCGGTGCCTCTAACATCGACCCGCGCAACGGCGAAACCGAATTCTGTCGCAAATCTTTCATACTCAGGGCGCCAACTAGCTGTCATATCGTCCTTGCGATACGGCAAGGCCTCAAGGATGCACGGCGCTGGTTGCTTGGCCGGCAAAAAGAGTGTGACGGATAGTCGTTCCCCGTCGGCCATCAAGATGAAGTCGCGAATCATTTCGGTAACTCCAATTCGGCAGGTGGCATGAGACCCAGTTGGAACAAAAGTTGCTATTTGCGAATTTTCGAACACGGCCGCTTTAGAACAAAGTCAAGTAGCGCTTGATCTCCCAGTCGCTAACGAGTGCATGATAGGCGCGGAATTCACTTTGCTTGATCTCAATAAAATAATCCAGATAGTCACCACCATCACGTCCAGGACCAAATGCGGACCGCAACACCGCATCCTTTGCCAGTTCTTCAGTGGCGTGAAGCAAGGTCGGTGGCATAGTGGCAATACCCGCGGCCTGAATCTGAGCGCCTGTCAAGGCGTAAAGGTTGTCGGTATTCGGCTCACCGGGATCTAGAGCGTTATCGATTCCATCCAAACCGGAGGCCAAAACAGCGGTTAAGGCAAGATATGGATTTGCGGCCCCATCGCAGGCGCGATGTTCAACTCGGCCACCCTCTGGGACGCGCAGCATCTGCGTTCGATTGTTCCCGCCATATGAAACATAGGCAGGTGCCCAAGTGGCGCCGGAGTTCGGTGCTCCCACCCCCATGCGCTTATAGGAATTGACGATCGGGCAGGTGATCGCAGCTGCTGCGCGTGCATGAGCCAAGATGCCCGCAATGTATTGGTATGCCATCGGTGATAGGCCCAAACCACGGGGATCATCCTCCGATGCGAAAAGGGGTTTATCCCCCTCCCACAGTGACGTATGAATATGAAGGCCGTTACCGGTCAGCTGTGAGAAGGGTTTTGGCATGAAAGTCGCTACCTTTCCTTCACGCTGCGCAAGTACATGAACCATGTAACGGAAGAAGATCAACCGATCCGCCGAGGTAAGAGCATCGGAGTAATTCCAGTTTTGTTCAAACTGGCCGTTAGCGTCCTCATGATCATTGGCGTAGTTGCCCCAACCAAGCTGGTTCATATATCGGGAGGTGGTCTGAAGGAATCCCAAGGCCCTGCTCAGGGCTTTTACGTCGTAGCAGGGTGCGGCCGCATTGTCGAGATCATCAGCAATTGCGATTCCCCCAGACTCGGTGTTCCGCAGGAGTGAGTACTCGGCTTCGAACCCCGCCATCAAAGTAAGACCGCGCGCGGCAAGTTTTTCTAGTTGTCTCTTCAAGATCACCCTGGGTGAAAAGTTCCAGGGCTCCCCGTCGACATGAATATCGCACATGAGAACTGCTACACCCGGCTCCCAAGGCACCGGGGTATACGAAGCCGGGTCAGGGACGGCCGTTAAATCCGGATCCGCCGGGGTCTGTCCCATGGGGCCCGCGGCGAAGCCGGCGAAGCCGGCGCCACCATCCATCAGCAGGTCAAAACTGGCCATCGGAACGAGCTTCGCGCACGGTTTGCCGTGCATATCCACAAACATGGCGAAGAAAAACTCAATACCGTCTTCTTCCGCACGGGAGCGCAGCTCCTCGCGAGTGTTCGTCATGGGGCACCTTTCATTCAGGCATTCACAAACTTTCGGGTTGGCGGGTGTTCTTAAATGCAACAAGTAGTCTGTACATGAAACTCTATAAAGCAGATATAAACAAGGGGTTGAATCAAAGTCATATATGTAGTACCGTGAGGAAACCAAGCAAATGGGGCGGTGCAACCGTCTAGTGGCCACGTAGTCTCGGAGAGGAGATCACCGCCGGTGTGTGGAATTGTCGGCTTATTGGTCCGCGACCAAGGCTTGGAACAAGATCTCGGGCGGCATTTCACGACCATGCTGGAGGAAATGACCGCCCGCGGTCCAGATTCCGCGGGCTTAGCCATTTACGACCGAGGTGTGCCAGCGCCAGCGCTGCGCTGGTCCCTGCGCAGCGATGCGCCCACGATTGACTGGTCCAGTGTCCAAGCAGCCGTCGACACCGCGACCGGGGCGACATCCTCAATCGAGGAGATTGGCAATATCGCCTTTTTGGTGACCAGCGCAGGGGAAGAGGTGGTGAGCCAGGCATTGCTGGGCACGCCGGACCATCACCTCACCATTGTTGGAGTAGGTAAAGCCATACGCCTAATCAAGGATGTCGGACTGCCTCGGGATATTTGCGAGCGTTATCGGGTGCCGCAGATGAGTGGCTATCTAGCCCTTGGCCACACCCGGATGGCCACCGAATCGGCTAACACAACCGATGGTGCACACCCCTTCTCTCCCGCCAACGATCTGGCTCTCGTCCATAACGGATCGTTTTCTAACCACGCAACTATTCGCCGTACGCTCGTCGACGCTGGGGTTACTTGCGTTACCGATAATGACACCGAGGTAGCAGCCCAATTTATCGGCTACCGGATG
>CAMDKJ010000040.1 GCA_945900705.1 Bifidobacterium breve
GCGGACTAGGCAGAACTTTCGGCTTATCGGCGGATTCGGTAACCGCCGCGGCGGGAATCCCGACCCCGGTATTGCTGATCTCGCCGGCACCTGTTGCATTGACCGCGCGCAGTACCACCGTGTAGGTCTGGCCACTCGCCAAACTGCCCAGTGGGCATATTCCCGGAGTACCAGCGCAGGTGAACCAGGTGGTGCCGCCGTCAATCGAAACCTGATAGGCCGTAATTGGGGAACCGCCAGCGGCTAAAGGCGCCGTGTAGACAACCTGCAGTTCAGTGGCGGCGGGGCCGGAATTTACCGCGGTGATGGTTGGGGCTGATGGGTACGGCTCGATCGCCAGGGCGGTAGTTGCACCAATAACAGCAATTGCACCGGCCGCCAGCGTGGTGGATATGGTCAAGGCGAAGAGACGTGGGGGAAGCACTCACATACTCTAAAACACTTTTCCCGAGGCGGTGACCACCGGCTACCCCGAAATGATGACCAACCGCTCCTCGGTCATTTCGCGAACCGAGTACGCCGGACCTTCTCGGGTGTTACCCGAATCCCGGATCCCGCCATAGGGCATCTGATCGGCTCGCCAGGTTGGCACCTCATTGATCAGCACGCCGCCAAAGTCCAAAGTTCGAGCGGCTTGCAACCCCTTAGCAATATCTGAGGTGAAAACCGCTGCTTGCAAGCCATATCTGGTGTCATTGGCGATCCGAAGGGCCTCGTCATAGGACTCATAGGTCTGGACCGCGACTACGGGGCCGAACACCTCGAGTGCGCAAATATTCATTTCAGGCTTTGCGTTGACGATAACGGTCGGACGTAATACTCCGTTGACATCAAGATCTCCACCGCAAGCCACTTTACCGCCGGCCGACACGGCCTCTGCTATCCAGCTAACGACTCGGTCACGCTCAGCCCGCGAGATCAGGGCCGAAACATCAGTGGTCTCCTCCATGGGGTCACCCACAACCAACTCATCTACCTTCTCAACGAGCTTGACAACAAAATCTTCTGCGATACTTTGATGCACCAATACCCGCTGGGTGGAAATACAGGATTGGCCGGCATGGGCGAACCCGGCCAACTTGATCTTCGTTGCTGCGGTGGCCCAATCACCATCGGCCTCGATAATCACCGGAGCGTTATTGCCAAGTTCGAGTCCGACGCGCTTACGCGGTGCCCGCGCCCGAATACCCCAGCCCACATCCGGAGAGCCGGTGAAACTGATCAAGGCAACGCCTGGGTGATCAACAAGGGCGTTCCCGACCGTGCCACCACTGCCGGTGACGATCTGAAGGTAACCATCGGGTAAGCCGGCATCAGCTAGTAAGCGGGCGAGCAGGATCGACGAGAAAGGGGTCTGCGAAGCCGGCTTCAAAACCACCGCGCAGCCCGCAGCAATTGCCGGGCCAACTTTGTGCACCACGAGGTTCAGCGGGAAGTTGAACGGTGAAATCGCCCCAACAACACCCACGGGAACCCGAAGCGTGAATCCGATTTTGCCGCCCCCGACCGCTGCCGCCTCGAGTGGCACGGTGTCTCCGGTTAGCATGCGCGCCACCGCGCTGGAGAACTGGAAAGTCGCAATCGCGCGATCGGCCTCACCACGGGCCGTCTTGATCGGCTTTGCGGATTCGCGGGCAATAGCAATCGCAAAGTCGTCTCGGCGCTCCGCCATCAAGAGTGCAGCTTTATCCAATATCTCGGCGCGCTGCCATTGGGCCAACGGGCGCTCCTGCATTGCCTTACGCGCATACGCCACTCCGGCGTCAACATCGGCGGCGGTCAGTGCTGGTACCTGGCCCAGCAAGGCGCCATCAAATGGTGAATGCACCTCAATGACGGCCGACCCCGCGGTCAGTTCACCACATAGGGGGACGGGGGTGACTTCGGTAACTTGGATGCCTGGGATGAGTTGTTCCATGCCCAGAATCTAGCCCGATACGCTGTGGGTATGTCACCTCAGGGGCAACTTCTCACGGTAACGAGCCTCACCAAGGTATTCGGCAAGGTGCAGGCAATTTCAGATTTGTCATTCAAGGTGCAACCAGGACGAGTAACCGGGTTTCTCGGACCCAACGGTTCGGGCAAGACCACGACCTTGCGCTGCCTACTTGGCCTAGTGCAACCCACGAGTGGGTCCGCCCGAGTGGGCGAACATGAATACCGAGAGCTTTCGCACCCGGCCACGGTTGTTGGAGCGGCTCTGGAGGCCAGCGGGTTTCATCCCGGCCGAACCGCGCGCGGCCATCTTCAGGTGATCACCGATGCCGCAGCGCTACCCGCGGCTCGCGCCGATGAAGTGCTGGCGCTGGTGGGCCTGACCGAGGCCGCCGGCCGCAAAGTGGGCGGGTTCTCCCTTGGCATGCGCCAGCGGCTGGCTCTGGCTGCAGCTTTGGTCGGTGACCCGGGCGTACTTATTTTGGACGAGCCGGCCAACGGGCTTGACCCCGAAGGCATCGCCTGGCTTCGCAGCTTCCTGCGAGCACGGGCCCAAGAAGGCCGCACTGTTTTGGTTTCCAGCCATGTGCTTTCTGAGGTGCAACAAACCGTCGACGACGTAGTCATCATCAGCAAAGGTAGGTTGGTTCAGACCGGAACACTTGACGAACTGACCGGCACCGGAATCTCACAGGTTCGGGTGCGAACACCTAATGCTGAAGTATTGCGATTGGCGTTAACGGCAGTTACCAATAACGGAGTCGAAACCCGAGTTGAAATCGTCAGTGACAACGAGATTTTGGTCGTCGGCATCGAAGCGGCTCAGATCGGCCACATCGCCCTACGCGAACAAGTGGAGCTCCATGAGCTAACACCAATTGGAAATGACCTCGAGGCTCTTTTCCTTGAACTCACCGCCGGTGGCAACCCAGGCGGTGCCGCATGATGGCCTTGGTGCGTTCTGAGCTCCGTAAAGTCACCACCACCAAGGTGCTGCTTTGGCTAACTATCGCCACCGTGGCCTTCAGCGCCCTAAATGTCGTGCTACTCGTCTTCTTGACTCCACGCGCGATGGATCTCAGCACCGACGTGAACTTCTTACTTGATCCGGCCTATGTGACAAATATCCTCGGAGCCGCCGGTTCCTCGTCAATTTTCATCTTGATTCTTGGCATCATCGGAATGACCGGTGAATACCGTCATATGACGATCACATCTACCTTCCTAGTAACGCCAAAACGCCCGAGGGTGCTAATCGCAAAAGGCATTGCCTACGCACTTCTGGGCGCCGCCCTTGGGCTAATTGCCTTCGCGTCAAGTTTCGCGGTCACCTTGATCGCACTCTCACGCGAGGCGCACGCGCCGGTCGATGCCACCATCGCACTACAGATTTTAGGTGGAGTTGTCCTAGCGTTTGCGATCTACGCATTCGTGGGGGTTTCAGTTGGCGCCCTTATCCGCATTCAGGTCGCTGCGGTTGTCGGCGCGCTGGTGTGGGTACTGATCGTCGAGGCCCTTATCACCGTGTTCGTTGACTGGATTGGCAAATGGCTACCCGGGGGGGCACTTGATGCGGTGCTCCAGACCACCAATGTGACCGGCCGTGGTGGCGAGGATATTTTGCCCACCGCGGCTGGGGTGATCGTGCTCATCGGCTACGCCGTACTCTTCGGCACTTTGGCTTCGCTCACCACGCTGCGCCGCGACATCACCTGATCTGTTGGTACGTGATCAGCGTAGTTGCCTGCCCCTTGCACTAAAGTTAGGTTGTCGAAAGGCAAATTGCCGGAGCCACGCAATTGCGGGCCGGCATTCACCCGAAAGGACACCGTGGTCAACGACGACGGGCGCGCCAACCCCGAGCGCCGTCTAGCCAGCTTTGGTCCAAATGAATGGTTGGTTGACGAGATCTACCAGCAGTTCATCACCGACAAATCAAGTGTTGACCCCGCCTGGTGGGAGTTCTTCGAGGGCTATTCGCCAAGTGAACAATCCCCACTGACAATCGCCAGCCCTGCAGCCGAGACGCCCCCGGTGCTGCCAATAGCTGCGTCAACCTCTACCACCTCTGCACTTAAAGGCCCGGCCGCGCGCGTGGTCACCAACATGGAAGCTAGCCTGGCGGTCCCAACGGCCACCAGCGTGCGCTCGGTCCCCGCGAAGTTGCTAATCGATAACCGGGTTGTCATCAATAACCACCTGGCCCGCGGCCGCGGTGGCAAAATCTCCTTCACCCATGTCATCGGCTACGCGATAGTACGGGCCGCAAAAGAGATACCGGCCATGAATGCCGCATATCAAGAGGCCGATGGTAAGCCCGCGATTGTCACCACTGACAGTATTAACCTAGGGCTGGCCATTGACCTCGCTAGACCCGATGGCAGCAGGCAGCTTCTCGTCCCGAACATTAAAGGGGCGCAGGACATGGACTTCGCCGGTTTCTGGGCCACCTATGAAGAGATTGTCCGCAAAGCCCGTGGCGGCAAATTAACGGTAGCGGATTTTACCGGCACCACCGTCTCGCTTACTAATCCTGGCACCATCGGTACAACTCATTCGGTCCCAAGGCTGATGATGGGCCAGGGCTGCATTGTCGGAGTTGGGGCAATGGAGTATCCAGCGGAGTGGGAAGGTGCATCGGCCGAGACCATCGCCCGCAACGCGGTCTCCAAGATCCTCACATTGACTTCAACCTATGACCACCGCGTTATTCAAGGTGCCCAATCCGGAGAGTTTTTGCGCAGAATCCACCAGCTACTGCTGGGCGAAGGTGATTTCTATGATGAGATCTTCAGGTCCCTACGCATCCCATATGAGCCGGTGCGCTGGGCAAAAGACATCTCGGCCAGCCATGAAACCGACCTCGGCAAAACTGTGCGGGTCCAGGAAATAATCCACGCTTATCGGGTGCGCGGCCACCTCATGGCTGATACCGACCCCCTCGAATACCAGCAGCGCACCCACCCCGACCTCGATGTACTTTCATATGATCTGACCCTTTGGGATTTAGACCGTGAATTTGCCACGGGCGGTTTCGGCGGCAGGGCGTTGATGAAACTCCGCGAAATTCTCGGCGTGCTGCGAGACTCCTACACCCGCACCGTCGGCATTGAATATATGCATATCCAAGATCCCGGGCAACGCCAGTGGATTCAAGATCGCGTCGAGATACCGCACGCAAAGCCCGATCGCGACGAACAACTGCGAATACTCCATAAACTTAATGAGGCCGAAGCTCTCGAGTCATTCTTACAAACTAAATACGTGGGGCAAAAGCGCTTCTCATTGGAAGGGGCTGAATCCCTAATCCCGCTCCTAGATGCAGTTCTTGATAGAGCCGCAAATGAGAACATCATCGAAGTTGCTATCGGCATGCCACACCGCGGGCGGCTAAATGTCCTGACCAACATTGCCGGTAAGTCTTACGCGCAAATCTTCCGTGAGTTCGAGGGCCAGTATGGCGAGGAGTCGGTTCAAGGCTCGGGCGATGTTAAGTACCACTTGGGCACGACCGGCACCTACACAGCACCCGGTGGCGCGCAAACCGCGGTCTATCTCGCCGCTAACCCCTCACATCTTGAAGCGGTTAACCCGGTTCTCGAAGGAATCGTGCGCGCCAAGCAGGATCTCCTCCCGAGTGACCGCGTCTACGACATTTTACCCGTACTCATGCACGGCGATGCCGCCTTTGCTGGGCAAGGTGTTGTTGCCGAGACCTTGCATCTTTCACAGTTGCAGGGTTATCGCACCGGCGGAACCGTGCATATCGTGGTCAACAACCAAGTTGGATTCACCACCAGCCCGAAATACGGTAGATCCTCGGTCTATGCCACTGACGTTGCCCGAATGGTGCAGGCACCGATCTTCCACGTGAATGGCGATGACCCCGAGGCCGTGGTGCGATTTGCTCAATTGGCTTTCGAGTTCCGGCAGGCGTTCCACAAAGACGTTGTTGTTGACCTCGTGTGCTACCGCCGCCGCGGCCACAATGAAGCCGACGACCCCTCGCTCACCCAACCTCTGATGTACGCGATCATCGACAACAAACGATCAGTGCGCAAGCACTACACCGAGGGTCTTGTCGGGCGCGGAGACATCACAGTTGATGAAGCCGAGAGTGCCTTGAAGCACTTCCAGGAGCACCTCGAAAAGATCTTCCAAGAAACCCACGGCTCGGATGCAACTGCTTTTGGAACCCACGACCAAGACATCATCAGCGGTGGCCAGCGTGAACTTGAGCTTCAGGGGCCCGCCGCAGAAGTAGTTTCAGGTATCACCAGTGCGCAAATCGAAACGGTAATCGCATCACAGTTGACCATGCCGGCAGACTTCACCATTCACCCACGGCTTGCGCCGCAACTCCAGCGCAGAGCGCAGATGGTCGCCGACGATGCCATCGACTGGGGTATGGCCGAGGCACTTGCCGTGGGGTCACTGTTGATGGAGGGCCGTACCGTGCGATTGGCGGGCCAGGACTCCAGGCGCGGTACTTTCGGACATCGGCATATGGTCATCGTCGACAAAGAGACCGGTTGGCAATATAAGCCGCTCAAGCAGTGCTACCGCGATGGCGCAAAGTTATATGTTTATGACTCACTACTAAGTGAGTTTGCCGCATTGGGCTTTGAATATGGCTACTCCGTTGCCCGCCCTGATGCACTAGTTATCTGGGAGGCCCAGTTCGGTGACTTTGCCGATGGGGCTCAGACAATTATCGATGAATTCATCTCCTCTGGTGAGCAAAAATGGGGCCAGCGTTCAGCCGTGACTCTGTTACTGCCTCATGGGCAAGAAGGCCAAGGCCCAGACCACTCCTCGGCCCGAGTTGAGCGTTACCTGCAGTTATGTGCGCAAGACAACATGACCGTTGCGATGCCTTCAACCCCCGCCTCATACTTCCACCTACTTCGCTGGCAGGTGCTGAGCAAATTAACGCGCCCCCTCGTGATTTTCACGCCGAAATCATTGCTGCGCGCAAAGTTTGCGGTCTCAAGTAAATCTGAATTCGAAAACGGGCACTTCCAGCCGACGCTACCTGATATCACAGTTGATCCAGCTGGAGTCAAAACCGTGTTGCTGTGCAGTGGAAAGGTCTACTACGACTTAATTGCTCACCGTGAGGCCACCGGCCGCACCGATGTCGCGGTGATCCGCCTCGAGCGCCTTTATCCACTGCCATATCGCACCTTGCCGCCAGAGCTTGAACAGATGCCGAATGCGCAGATACGGTGGGTACAAGAAGAGCCGGCAAACCAGGGTGCTTGGAGTTTCATTGCCCTGAACCTACCGGAGATAATCAACCGGCAGGTAACAGTAATTAGTCGAGAAAGATCATCCTCCCCTGCCGTCGGATCACACCACCGACATGAAGTCGAGCAGGCGGCAATTGTCGAACGCGCATTCGATACGGCAAATTAGCGGGAGCGTACATGTATTTCACTGATCGCGGGATAGAAGAACTACAAAGCAGACGCGGTGAAGAATCAATGGCGGTCGAAGTGCTAGCCGAGCGCCTTCGCGAATTTGTTGATCTAAATCCGGAGTTCGAAACCCCTATCGAAAGATTCGCGACGTGGCTGGCACGCCTAGATGATGAAGATGAAGATGACTAAGTCACTCAACCGACTTTAACGCTGCCGGCTAAGCTCAGCGGGCAAGCACAGGAAGTCAACGAGAGCGATGCGACGACACCGGTAGCCGAGGGGCTCAAGTAAAGCGCGGGCGTGGACTTGGTCTTCCATGATGATTACCGGACGATCTCGCCGCACCGTCTCAAGTGCCCCTTCCAGGGCTTCCATTTCATGTTTTTCCACATCAATCTTCATGAACCCGACCGGCGCCGAGAATGTCATGTCGTCAATACGGACACAGTTAATGACCTCACCGGTGCCGTCAATGGCCATTTCAGTAGCCCCCACATTTTTGGTTGGGGCTTTCATCCTCGCGGCGCCCGGGGCGTTATCGGCCGCCAAATTGTGCGCGGTTACGTTGCCGAATTCAGCAATATTGCGCGAGAGGATTTCAAATACCCGCAGTTGGGGTTCAAATGCATGTACTTCAAGTGATTGCCGGGCAAGGGTGAGCGTATGCGTGCCAATATTGGCACCGACATCCAAGCTCACCTTTGCCCGATCGCAATATCGAATGAGATAGGGCGTGAGCCAAGACTCCCACGGCTGACCAGACAACAGGACCCGAGTGATGCAGTCGTCATCAGGATCTACCTCAAGGGTCAATCGCGTTCCGGCTTTAGGCTTGCGCCAGTACGAGGAAATAACCGCCGCCTGCTGCTGGGTTTCGTTCTTGACAAGATCAATCGCCCCTGCGACGCCCAGAGCGTCGAACTTTTTCACCCAACTCCGATCGCGCAATGGCAACTTACCGACTCACAAACTCTGAGCGAACAGGTGCAAGACTACCCCACTGTGAGCACGAGTTTACCGTGCACATCACCGGCGGCCATCGCAGCAAAAGCCTCGGCCCCCTGCTCCATCGGCAACTCGCGATCAATAACTGGGCGCACCCCGGTGCGCACTAATAAGTCAACAAGTTCGCGAAGTTCAGCGGCCGTACCCATGGTGGACCCAACGATATTTAGCTGCAAAAAGAAAACACGATTTAGATCTGCCGGCGGATTTGCACCAGAAGTCGCTCCAGAGATCACGATCGTGCCACCCGGACGCAATGACTTAAGTGAGTGATCCCAGGTGGCCTCACCAACGGTTTCCATGACCGCATCAACCTTGCCGGGCAAGCGTTCACCAGTCTCGAATGCTGCGTCAGCGCCAAGGCTTAAGGCCCATTCGCGTTTGTCGGCGGTGCGCGAGGTTACCCAGACTTTGCGATCCAAGGCTTTGCCGAGCACGATCAGCGCGGTTGCCACTCCCCCAGCGGCGCCCTGCACCAAAATGGTGTCACCTGGGCCCGTCGCGGACTTGGTGGCAATCATGCGATAGGCAGTGAGATAAGCGGTTGGTAAACAGGCGGCCTCCGCCCACGTCAACACTGCTGGCTTGTCGATCAAATTACCCGCTGGCACATAAACCTGCTGGGCCATCGTGCCCGGGTAGACCTCACTCAGAAGTGACCGCTTGGTGTCTAGGGTTTCATCGCCGCCAGCACTATTGCCGATGACCGCATGAACTATTACCTCCCGGTTATCATCAGCCACCCCCGCGGCATCAGAGCCCAAAATCATCGGGACCCGCTCCGCCGGCAGCGCCTGGCCCTTTAGGGACCAGATGTCGTGGTGATTTAGGCTCGCGGCCTTCACCGCTACCGGGACCCACCCTTCAGGAGCGCTAGGCAACTCGATCTCGCCGACTCGAAGGCAAGAAAGCGGGTCTTCACGGCTCACGGCGCCTGCATAGATGGCGAACATGAGACGAGCGTAGTGCCGTTGGTACGGTTCGCCACATGCGGTCATTAGCGAGCGATAACTACGCCGGAGTCCACCCAGCTGTAATTGCGGCCATGATCGCCGCCAATGCAGGCCACGCACCGGCATACGGCAGCGATGCAACAACTGATCAGGCCGTTGATGCATTCCGCCGCGAGCTTGGCAATCAAATTGATGTGTTCATGACGTTCAATGGCACCGGGGCAAACGTTGTTGGACTTCAATCGCTCATGCACACCTGGGAGGCCGTGATTTGTGCGAGTACGGCGCACATCAACGTAGATGAGGGCGGTGCGCCAGAGAAATTACTCGGCTCCAAGATCATCGATCTCCAAACCCCTGACAGCAAGCTCACCCCAGATCTCATCAACTCGGTTGAATGGCGCGAAGGCGATGTGCACCAGTCGCAACCGAAAGTAGTGCTAATCACCCAATCAACCGAATACGGTACTTGCTACTCGCCAGAAGAAATTCGAGCGATTGCCGATACCGCCCACGCGCGTGGCTTGGCCCTTTATTTGGACGGAGCCCGAATCGCTAACGCGGCGGCCAGTTTCAATGTGTCTTTGCGGGCAATGACAACCGATGCAGGTGTCGATGTCATGTCCTTCGGAGGTACCAAGAACGGAGCGATGTCGGCAGAAGCGGTGATTGTTTTGAACCCTGAACTCAATATCAGCGGCGATCTAGGTTTCATCCGCAAGCAATATATGCAACTCTCCAGCAAAATGCGCTTTACCTCTGCCCAATTCATCGCACTGCTTACCGATGAGCTCTGGCGGGAAAACGCTGAGCACGCCAACTCAATGGCACAGCGCCTAGCCGCCGGCGTCAAGGAAATCCCGGGTGTAACCATCACCCAGCCCACCCAAGCAAACGCGGTCTTCGCCCAGGTGCCCCCCGCGGCCATCCCCCGCCTCCAGGCACATACCCCGTTTTATGTCTGGAACGAGGCGCGAAGTGAAGTCCGCTGGGTCTGCTCATGGGACACCACGGAAACAGATATCGATGGATTCACTGCTGCGCTTAAGGCTGAGCTGAATTAGGCGCGAGCGACCCCATCTGCGCGTGCTGCTGCTGCCACCGCGGCAGCAACTTCCCGGCCCACTCGCGGGTCAAAGACGCTCGGAATGATCATTAGAGGTGATAAATCCTCGCCCACGACATCAGCGATGGCATTAGCGGCTGCTAGCCGCATCGCTGGAGTGATACATGAGGCGCGCACATCTAAGGCCCCTCGAAAAATCCCTGGGAATGCGAGCACGTTGTTAATTTGATTCGGAAAATCACTCCGCCCGGTGGCAACAACCACCGCATGTTTGCCCGCCAGCTCGGGGTGGATTTCGGGATCCGGATTAGCCAGCGCAAAGATAATTGCACCGGGTGCCATCGTGGCTACGATTTCGGCTGGCACCTTTCCCGATGAAAGTCCGATGTAGACATCTGCGCCTCTAATGGCCTCCGCGATTGGCCCTTCAATACCGGCGCGATTGGTGCGTGACGCCAGATCGGCTTTGACCGATGTTAGGTCGCTTCGGGTGGTGGTGACTATGCCCTTTGAATCGGCCACTGCGATATCCCCGATACCAGCATCAAGGAGCATGTTGGTGACCGCGACACCCGCAGCACCTGCGCCTGAAACCACCACGCGCAAATCGGCAACGTTACGGCCGGTAACCTTTGCCGCATTTAGCAGCGCGGCTAGTACCACGATCGCGGTGCCATGTTGATCATCATGGAAAATTGGGATATCGAGGAGTTGCTGCAGGCGCTGTTCGATTTCAAAGCAGCGGGGAGCCGAGATATCCTCGAGATTAACGCCGCCAAAAGCCGGCGCTATGCGAACGACAGTCTCGATAATCTCTTCAACATCGGTGGTATCGAGGCAGATCGGCACAGCGTTCACCCCACCGAAATCCTTGAAAAGCAGCGCCTTGCCCTCCATAACTGGCAGGGCGCCAATCGGGCCGATATCACCTAGACCAAGTACGGCGGTGCCATCGGTGACGACGAGGACGGTATTGCCCTTCCAGGTGTAGCGGTATGCCAATTCTGGGTCTTCAGCAAGTGC
>CAMDKJ010000041.1 GCA_945900705.1 Bifidobacterium breve
CGGCGCGCTGCTTGAACCGTATTGCGACTGCCCCCATTCTAAGGGTCTACCAAATTGGCAGCCCGACGAACTAAATAGTGCGGTAGCGGCCATTGATGCCCTTGGATTTCAAACACATATCCATGCGATCGGTGATGGCGCGGCGCGAATGGCCCTTGATGCAATTGAGCACGCCAGTTTGGTCAACGGTGCGCGTGATCGTCGCCCGGTCATCGCGCACACCCAATTGGTTGATGCAGCAGATATTGGCCGGTTTGCCGAACTTGGTGTTATTGCAAACTTTGAGCCATATTGGGCGAAGTTTGATTCTTGGCAGTCCGAATTAACCGAACCCAGATTGGGTAAGGAGCGAACAAATCGTCAATTCCTAATCGGCACGATTTTAAGAAGTGGCGCTCCCATCTCCTTTGGTAGTGATTGGCCTGTGACGACTTACTCGCCACTCGCAGGGATCCAAGTGGCGGTCACCCGCAAGATGACGGCGGCTGGCCCAGCTTGGATGCCGCAAGAATGCATAACTGTTGAAGAAGCACTTCTTGCCTACACATCCGGTGTTGCGTTTCAAGCTGGCGACGATAGTGCGGGGGTAATTCGACCAGGTGCACGGGCCGATCTCGTCTGGCTCGAAACCGATCCACGGTCGGTAGACCCGATGAAGATAGAAAATATTTCGGTGCTCGGCACTTGGGCACACGGCCAGCGCGTCTGGCAATGAAAGGAGGCCCTGAATGGCGCTGACCCCGGGGGAGTCGGACCGGTTGCTGCTATTTACTCAATCGCAATTGGCCGAGCAGCGCCGCGCGAGGGGTTTACGACTCAATGTTCCTGAAGCCACCGCGATAATCGCCAACGCAGTCTGCGAATTTGCCCGTGACGGCCTCTCACTTCCACAGGCCCGTGCCGCCGCAGGTGAAATCCTAGATGTCGATGCAGTAATGCCTGAGGTAATCACCGTAGTTACCGAAGTACGCGTTGAAGCAAGATTCGATGATGGTACGCGGTTGGTGATAGTCCGTAATCCATTTGGGCTAGCGACCGAAGATGCGGTTGAGCCGCAAGAGGTGCATGAGGGAAAGTTCATCACGATAGTTAATGAGGGTTCGACACCAATTGGGATCACCTCGCATATCCATTTGGCTGAGGTTAATCCGCGGCTGCGCCTTGACCGCGCCGCTGCATACGGTCACCAGCTGGCTACCGAAACAGGTTCGGTGGTCTGGTTGAGTCCAAATGATCGAGTTGAGCTACCGATGCGGGCTATCGCCGGAGACCGCGTCATGGTGGGCAACACCGGAGTCATAGATGGGTCATTAGATGATGCGGCGCTCCGCGAGCGCGCCCTCGTGCTACTGCGCGCATGCGGCTACCTAGACATAGTTGATGGTGATCCGGTTGGATTAATTGCAGGCGCCGAAGTAGCTGTCGAAAATCTGATGGGACGAAATCGGTGAGCGGCTATGGATATGCCGCCGGAGACATCTTGCAACTTGGTGATACTGGATTGCGGCTTCGAATACCGGAAAGGGTCAATGATGGTGGTGACGAGTTCCAGGTGGGCTTCGGTAACACCGGGCGCGATGGCATTGGCTTACATCCGGTAACGACGGCTGAGTCATGTGATGTGGTTGTCACTAATGTAATTGTTTTGGATGCCGTGGGTGGGGTCCGAGTAGCCAGTATCGGCATTAGATCGGGGCGAATATCGGCGGTTGGCAAAGCCGGAAACCCCAATGTGGCCGATGGAGTCGACATAGTCGTGGGTTCTGGCACGGTAATCATCCCCGGCGACGGCTTGATCGCTACGCCGGGTGGTATCGACACCCACGTGCATACCCTGAGCCCCCGGGTTCTCGATGCCGAAATCTCCTCCGGGGTTACGACAGTTATCGCCCAAGAGGCGGGTCCGATGTGGGGGGTTGGGGTGAGTTCGCCCTGGGTTCTAGGGCGAGCGATGCGGGCCATGGATGCATTTGCGCTCAATATCGGGCTATTGGGTCGCGCTTCATCATCGGTGCGCGCGACCTTGGATGAAGCCGTACTGGCCCATGTGTGCGGTTTGAAAGTTCATGAGGATACCGGTGCCACCTTGCGCACTATCGATACTGCTCTGCACTGCGCCGATGAGGCAGATATTCAAGTGGCGCTCCATACCGACGGCTTGAACGAGACGCTCTCGGTCGCTGACACAATTGCGGTAATTTCCGGTCGGGTGATTCACGCCTTCCATGTGGAAGGCTGCGGGGGCGGCCATGCTCCAGATGTGTTAACACTTGCCGGCCGCGACAATATATTGACTTCTTCAACAAATCCGACCTTGCCGTACGGAGTAAATGCCTTAGCTGAGCATCTTGACATGTTGATGCTCGTGCACAACCTTGATCATGGCGATGATCAAGATGTTCGTATTGCGTCGGCGCGGGTGCGCAGGGTAACTATGGCTGCTGAGAATCACCTACATGACCTAGGTGTTATCGCGATGACGTCATCTGATGCACAAGGGATGGGCCGGGCCGGCGAAACTTGGTGGCGCACTTTTGCGATGGCCGGGGTGATGAACGCTGGTAGGGACGAACGCCTTGACGATAACGAGCGGATTCTTCGATACCTTGCGAAAATAACTATTAATCCGGCTCTGGCCCACGGCATTTCCCACGAGGTGGGAAGCATTGCACCCGGCCTCCTCGCCGACATTGTGCTCTGGAAGCCAACTGCATTCGCCGCGAAACCAACTTTGATTCTCAAAGCAGGATTTCCGGCCTGGGGGGCGGTGGGTGATCCAAATGCCAGCATCGATACCGCTGAGCCACTGGTTCTTGCGGAGCAGTTCGGGGCATTAGGTGCCACGCCGGCGGACCTATCATTCTTACTTTCGAACTCGCAGGCGCTCGCGGTGGGGCCGGCTCCTACCGCACGCCGGGCCGTAGCGGTAACCGGTTGCCGCACCATTAGGTCAAGTGGGCTGATAAGGCATGGTGAGCTCGGCGAAGTAGAAGTCAAGTCCGATGGCAGCTCGGTGCGGTGGCGCGGTGCGGATTTGGCCGGCGAGCCGGTATCGAGGGTGCCGTTATCGCGACTGCATTTTTGGTAACTGCCGCTATATCCCGGTGGTACTGCGCGGATAGGTTGCCTCCGGGTCGGTCATGATGTTAACCACATATGGCAGGTTGGAGTTCATGGCCCGATCAAGTGCGGGGCCAATATCGTGTGGATCATTGACGAGTTCCCCGCCGCCGCCCAATGTCTGCATGATGGTGTCGTATTTCGTTGCAGGAAGATCAGCAATTACGTCATACCCGTAGAGAAACCGCATCGGGTGCTTCTCCAAGGCCCATCCTTGATTATTTCCAATCACGATCACAACCGGTAATTGGTGGCGCACCAAAGACTCCAGATCCATGATCGAGAAGCCGGCCGCTCCATCGCCCATCAACAAGAAGACCGGTGCGGATGGGTTGGCGAGCCGTGCGGCCATCGCGTAGCCAGGCCCGGTGCCAAGGCATCCGTATGGACCTGGATCCAGCCACCGCCCTGGCTGGGCAGGTTCGATGTATTTGCCCGCGAACGAAACGAAGTCGCCACCGTCACCAATAATGATGCTGTCCGGAGTTAGTCGCGGCAGCAGGTCGCCGTATATTCGAGCCGGGTGTATTGGTGAATTGTTGTTTTGAAACAATTCGTCATCGCGAGTGATTGCCGCAAGTGAAAGGTCGCGCAGTTGCGTGCGCCACTGGCCGACATCAGGTGGGGTGGCCGCCGCACGCAGGGAATCCATCGCGAGCCCTAGGTCGCCAACGATTGTCACGGCGTTGGGGGCGTGGGATGACACCTGTGATTTTGCATCTACCAAGTGCACTATGTCAGCAGGCGGGTCGCCGAATCTCCCATAGCCGAGTCGAAAGTCAAGTGGCGTGCCAATGACGATTACCAAGTCGCAATTGCTGAATGCGTGGGATCGTGCCCGCGTTACCAAATGGGGGTCCGATGGTGGCAAGATGCCGCGTCCCATGCCGTTGGTGATGGTGGGTAAGCCCAAACCGCGGATGAACTCTTGAGCCTGCTCAACGGCTGCGCCCTGCCAGACATCGCCGCCGATAATTACGACGGGATGTCGAGAGGCACTGATGCGAATTGCGGTGTCCTTGATTATGTCGGGGTCGGGTTCGGTTCGGCTCGGGGTAGTGGGCACTAGATCCGGCACCTCAGCCCAACTGAACAAGATGTCCATGGGGACGTCTACAAAAACTGGACCGCGGTGCGGTGCTCGCGCTAACTCGAATGCTTCCTGCAGGCCAGATCGAATAAGTTCAGGGCTATGTACCGTAGTTGCTAGCTTGGTTACGTTTGCCACCATAGGCGGCTGATTGAGTTCTTGTAGTGCACCGGTGCCCCAGCGGGTGTCGGGCGCCCGCCCACCCAGCACCACGAGCGGCGATCCGTTGAAGTAGGCGCCAGTGATTGCGCTGATCCCGTTGGTGACACCAGGGCCCGCGGTGAGTGCGGCAAATCCTGGGGTACGCGTTAACTTACCCATGGCCTCGGCGGCAAAGACCGCGGTTTGCTCATGGCGCACGTCGATTAGGCACAGTGGTCCACCGCGTTCGGCACTACGTGCATTGCCTGCGGCGACTACCGACTCTTTACCGCCCACCGCGGCGTCGTACACCGGGAACACGTGTGCACCACTGAGCGTAAATAGGTGGGTAACCCCATTGGCCAGCGCCGCGTTAACCGCGTGGGTGCCCCCGTGCCCGTTCACTGTCGAACCGTACCCAAGGGGAAGGCCAACGGGAAGGCAAGGGGGAGGTCATACACTGCGGGCATGTCGACGGTGACGAAACTCGCCAGCGAGCGCACCGACTTAACTGCCGCTGAGATAGCTCGTATCCATGCGATCGTGGGCGAGTGGCCACTTCTTGCGGATCTGGCATTAAGTGACCTCGTACTCTGGCTACCCACCTGGAACGAAGGCGGGTTGGTCGCGGTGGCGCAGGTGCGCCCGACCACGGCTCCGACGCGCGTGCCGGATGATGTCATCGGGGATTTCGCTCCGCGTGGACGCTATCCAGATATCGATCAGGCACTGGCATACGGGCGCAATGTTGACCACGCCTATCCCGTGCACTTTGGTGAGCGGGTAATAGCAGTCGTGGCTCGGCACTCATCGGAACAGCCGCGTGTTGCGGGCAAACTCGAAGAGATCTATTTGCAGACAGCTGATGATCTGCTGCGCATGCTTGTCGACGGCACCTTTCCGGCGCCCACGGTAATCGACGAGTCCGCCGATTCACCTCGGGTTGGAGATGGCCTGATCCGACTGGATGAAAATGGGATCATCACCTATGCGAGCCCAAATGCCGTTAGCGCACTGCACCGCCTAGGTCTGGCAACCGACGTCGAGGGGAAGGAACTAAAGCCGATGCTGGCGCATCTCTCGCGGCGCCCCACTCCGATGGATGAATCCTTGATGAGAATAGCCAGTGGGCAAGCGGCAGGTCGCGCCGATATAGAAAACAATGTTGCCACGGTTTTGATACAAGGCATTCCGCTGCAAGCTGGGGGTCTGATGTACGCAAGTTTGGTGCTGATGCGCGATGTAACCGAAATTCGCGGGCGGGAGCGCGCACTGGTCTCAAAGGATGCCACCATTCGAGAGATCCACCACCGCGTCAAGAACAATTTGCAAACCGTCGCAGCATTGTTGCGGTTACAGGGCCGTCGCGCAGCTAGCGACGAGACCAAAGCTGCCTTAGGTGAGGCCGAACTTCGGGTTGGTGCCATTGCCGTGGTCCATGAGATCTTGTCCCGCGATTCTGGCGAAACCGTCGCTTTTGACGAGATCATCGATCGAATTATTGGGCTGATGGTTGAGTTGGCACCGGCATATTCCGCTCAAGTGCCTTTGATAAGCCGCGTTGGTAGTTGTGGGGCGCTGCCGAGCGAACAGGCAACACCACTGGCCATGAGTGTCTCGGAGTTATTACAAAATGCCGTAGAACATGCACGCGCGACGGCGATCACCGTCGAACTTGCCCAGAGCGAAGGCCAAGTTCGCGTGGTGGTTCGCGATGACGGAACCGGCCTGCCTGATGACTTCGAAGTTGCTGCCACCGGGCTCGGGCTGCAAATCGTCGAGTCCTTGGCTACCGGTGAACTGCGCGGCAAGTTCTTGATGTGCAATGACGAAAACGGTGGCGCGATGGCATGTATCGAGATACCGCAAATTGTGCTCTAGACGTTCGAGCGCGCCCGCAACCGGGCATTGCGGCGCTTGAGTGCACGCCGCTCGTCTTCACTTAGTCCGCCCCATACCCCGGCATCTTGGCCGGTTTCGAGCGCCCAACGCAGACATTCGTCAACGACGCTACAGCGACGACAGACCAGTTTGGCTTCTTCGATCTGGACCAAAGCTGGTCCGGTATTGCCGATCGGGAAGAACAATTCCGGGTCTTCGTCACGGCATGCGGACTCGTGACGCCAATCCATGAGCACTCACTCCAAAATGGTCGGCTTCGGGGTTACCGAAACTCGTGATTGCTTTCACGTGCCGGCGTGTCGTGGGAAGGGTTCAGGGTTCGCCTGATTTCCCCCGGGGGAAGATCGCCGCCACCTAAAAACAAATGACACCTGAATCGTGTCAGACGAGCCGCGGCTCAGCAAGGCGAAAGGCCGATATTCGGCGAATCATGCTGTCAGGTTTATCACTTTGCGCCCGTTATGTCGTAAATGTCGCGCATCCTCGGCCGGCGGGGGCTCACTCGCTAAACCATGGCCCGAAGGGCGCCGGGTACCGAGGCGAATGTCACTTCGGTAACCAGCCCGGCGGCCTCACCGTCGATCTGTATCGGGGTGGGTCGATTAGCGGTGATTGAAAACTGGCTTTGGTCGTGCCATACCACCATGGCCTTGCGACTTGAACCCGCCCGGGAGCTCATCACCATGCGCCTGGTCGCCCGCATCGCGGCCGCCACCCGCATGGCGCGCAGGGCGAAGACATCCAGGCCGGTTTCGAAGGAGGCTTGTGGGCACGGGTCAATGGGCCAGGCTCCGAAATAAGTCCACGGTGAAGTGTTTTGAACCACCGCCATGAAGACACCGGTGACCGGGTTGGCACCGGAGCGGTGGAGGCTAAGTGCTGGGTGCTTTCGATCGGTACGCAGGAAAAATGAATGCAGGGCGGTGCGCAGGTAGCGGGTTGGGCTGGCGGTCTCGCCTGTGCGGCGTTGGTTTTCCATAGCCGAAATAATCTCCGCGTCCAAACCAAGGCCAGCATTTGCGGTGAACCAACGTATCGGCTGCGGATCAACCGTGTCGGTGTTGGTTAGGCCGGCTACCGTGCCGAGCCCAATCGTTCGAAAACGTTTTTCACGAAGTGCATCAAGTAACTGCCCGGTGGCTTCAACCGGATCATTCGGGAGGCCCAGCGATCGCGCGAACACATTGCCGCTGCCACCTGGCACGGTGGCCAGCATCGGGACTTTTGGCCCCGGCCCGTCAATCAACATGCCGTTGATTACTTCGTTAATTACCCCATCACCGCCAAGGGTGAGCACCACGTCGAGCTCTTGAGTGCGGGCTTGCGCGCCTAGGGTGAACCCATGTCCGCGGTGATTGGTGACAGTCACATCTAGATCAAGTTCATCGGCGAGGGCGTGAATCAGCACATCGGTCACTCGAGGTGAGGTCGTGGTCGCCTTTGGGTTAACCACTAATAGCCCGCGCACGCGGTAACTCTAATCGCGGCACCCGGTGGCACCAATAAGCCAGCACCCTAGGCTCTGACCTATGAATGGTGTCACGCCAGGGCGCGAACTTATTGCCCTCGCCGCGATTTCGGGGGCCGAAGGGTTAGCACTTATCGGGTACGCGTGCTATGACGTAATACAGGCGATCCGCTTTGGCACGACCGGGCCGGCTGAAGTCTCCAATGGGCCAGCGCTGTTCATCCAGATTCTGATTTTTATGGTTTTCGGTATTGGCCTGCTACTGATTGCCCGGGGTTGGCTGCAAGGGCAGCGCTGGAGCCGATCGCCATTTGTGCTGGCACAGTTGATTGCACTCCTTGTGGCTTTCCCGCTCGCCCAAGATTCGTCAGGGCCAGGTCGCGCGGTGGGTGTGTCAGTGTTGATCTGTGCCTTAGTCGGCGGGGTGCTGGCTTTGACACCACAAGTTGGTCGAGCAATTCGCGTAAGAAACTCACAAACTGACTAGTTATCGCGCATGCCTTCGCGGATTTGGGCAAGCGAAGTAGCGAGTAACCGCGACACATGCATCTGCGATATGCCGAGTTGCTCGGCAATTTGGCTCTGTGATTGGTTCTTGAAGAACCTGAGCATGATTATTTGGCGTTCGCGTTCTGGTAGTGCGGCGAGCAGCGGGCGGAAGGATTCGCGTAATTCGAATGCCTCGAGGGCTAGATCGTCACCGCCAATACGGTCGTATGGACTGTCCCCGTCGGCATGTGACTCTGAAGCAGCGTCAATCGACGTTGCGGTGTAAGCACGACCGGCGTCCATAGCTTCCATTACCTCTGCATCGCTCAGCTCGCTGCGCTTGGCGAGCTCAGCGATAGTGGGTGGTCGATGCAGTTCACGGGTGAGGGAGTCAATCGCCTTGTTGATTTCAACATTTCGTTCCTGAAGTCGGCGGGGAATATGAACCGCCCAGGCATGATCGCGAAAATGTCGCTTGATCTCACCGAGAATCGTTGGGGTCGCGAAAGTGCTGAACTCCAGCCCGCGTGCTACCTCAAACCGATCGACAGCTTTAATCAACCCAACCATGCCAACTTGCACTAGGTCTTCCTGGGATTCGCCGCGATCACGATATCGACGAGCTAGGTGTTCGACGAGCGGCATGTGCATCTCGATTAGTTCATCACGGATGATTTTGTGTTTTGGGTCAGCTATCGGCAGGTCGGCAATTTCAATGAACAATTCGCGGGCATGGTCGCGCTTGGCCGCACTCCATCGTCCGGATACGGCAGCTACTACGGGGGCTTCGGGCATGGTGGATTGCTAAACCGTTACCGATGCCGGGCGCTTAATGCGAAGTTCTAGTTTAACAATCCCGTTGTCGGCTCCGGCGGTAACTTCGTCAACCAAAGCGGCCAGGACCAGCCAACTAAATGTGTCGGTGGCCGGAGGTAAACCAGTTCGAGTATTTGCACTCACCCGGATCAATAAGGTGCCGGCTGTTTCGGTGAAATCACAATGTATTTGAGTTTGCTCATCGCAGTCGTTGATCAATTGCGATACGGCTTCATCAATTGCTAGTCGAACATCTTCAATTTGGTCAATTGTCAGGTGCGTGCGTGCGGCTAATGCCGCTGCCATGGTTCGGGCCAAAGCGACATTTTCCGTGATGGCTCGAAAACTTAAGGTGACATCACCGGGCTGGGGTAGCGGGCCTACATTATTAGGGTTCACTCCCGTAGCCTGCCAGATTCACGAGGTCGTTGCCGGTGATTCGTTGCACCGTCCAATCGGCCATCGATTCAGCGCCGAGGCTGCGGTAGAAGCCGAGCGCGGGGTCATTCCAGTCCAGCACCCACCACTCCAGGCGCCCATAGTCATTTTCTAGGCATTCTTTGGCGAGGTGGGCGAGCAGTAATTTGCCATAACCGTGGCCGCGGTATTGGGGCCGCACGTAGAGATCCTCGAGGTAAATACCGTACTTGCCGAGCCAGGTTGAGAAATTGCGGAAGTAAATGGCAAATCCGGCAAGTTGATGCCCAGGCCCGGGGTGTTCGATAACTAAGGCAAAGACCGCTGGGTTCGCACCGAAGAAGATTCGCTGGTACAGCTGGGCGGTGGCAATGAGTTGGTCCGCGGCTTGCTCGTATTCGGCAAGCTCGCGGACCATCTCGAGTACTTCATCAATATCGCCTGGTTGAACCGGACGGATGCACCCAGGCAACATCGTTATGCGGCCTTCGTCTCCCAGAAGATCGCGGCGATTTCATCGATTTTGCCCAAGAGGTCATCGGCGACCGCAACGTCGACGGTGCCCTTGGTGCCACCGGCGCCGGCCAATTTTGTTGCCTGGTTGAAGAGTTCATTGAGCTGCGGGTACTTCTCGAAGTGCGGTGCCTTGAAGTAGTCGGTCCAAAGGACCCAGAGGTGCTCCTTGACCAGATTCGAGCGATCTTCTTTGATCGTGATCGCGCGAGCCTTGAAATCAGCATCAGCGGAGGCGTGGTACTTGGTCATGCAGGCTTTTACTGATTCGGCTTCAAGGCGAGCCTGGGCTGGATCGTAAATACCGCACGGTAGGTCGCAATGTGCGTATGCCATGTTTCGCGGAGCAAAGATGCGTCGGGCATGGGTGAGGTTCAACATAGTTTCCCTTTCAAGAGGTGAGTCCCCTGAGCCTACTGCGGTGCCGAAAGTTCGGCAGGGGGCAGGATGGGGCGGTGTTCACCACCGTGCAGATCATCGGGCCCTCCATGGAGCCCGCCATGCAAACCGGTGATTACTGGGTGGTTTGGCGGACCAAGCGACTGCGCATGGGGCAGGTGGTTCTGCTCAGGCACCCTCAGCGTCCTGAGTTACTTATCGTTAAGCGGCTGATTTTCTCCCCGGAGCCGGGGTGGTGGTGGGTTCAAGGCGATAACCCGCACAGTTCAGATGACAGCCGGTCATTTGGATCGGTGGCAGCCGGCTCAGTGGTGGGGCGTATCACATTTCGCTATTACCCACTTCGCCGGCGCATGTGACACAATGTCGCCACCGAATCGGCAGCACTAACCTAAGCGGCAACCACCCTTGGCCGCCCCTCATTTCATTCGAAAATTGCTTTCTGCATACTTGCCCTGCTTACAAAGGATCTAAACGTGAATTCGCCAGACCCCAACGACCCCGTCTTTGCCTTGCATGAAGGCGGCAAAATTGAAGTATGTCCGAGTGTCGAAGTGCGCGATCGCGAAGGTCTTTCGTTGGCGTACACCCCGGGGGTGGCTCGGGTTTCGCAAGCACTTGCTGAAGACCCAGAATTGGCATACCGCTACACCTGGAAGGGCAATACCGTCCTCGTCGTCACCGATGGCACCGCCGTACTTGGTCTAGGTGATATCGGCCCGATTGGCGCCCTGCCAGTTATGGAGGGCAAGGCGCTGCTTTT
>CAMDKJ010000042.1 GCA_945900705.1 Bifidobacterium breve
CTTTGGAAGACGAGGGCTACATCGCTCAGCCGCATACCAGCGCCGGGCGCGTACCAACCGACCGCGGCTACCGCCTTTTCGTTGATCGACTTTCTGGTGTCAAGCCACTTAGCTCACCCGAGCGCCGCGCAATTCAAGAGTTCTTGGATAGTTCAGTCGACCTTGACGATGTCATGGTGCGCACCGTGCGCCTCCTCGCTCAGATTACGCGGCAGGTGGCCCTTGTGCAGTACCCGACGCTTTCACGAAGCAGTGTGCGACATATTGAACTCATTGCCCTGAGCACCACCAGATTGATTATGGTTTTGATTACCGATAGCGGCCGGGTGGAGCAACGCACCATTGAATGCGCGGCGCCGATAAGTGAGATTGCACTTGGTGATATTGGCGCCCGGCTACTCGGTGCGGTAAGTGGCCAGCCCTTCTCATCAATTCCAGAGATACTTTCAACTTTCAGCGGTCAATTCCCGGCTGAGATGCAACCTCTGGTGACAATTATTCAGGCGACATTACTTGATGCTGTTACTGAACGTATCGATGAACGGGTGGTACTCGGTGGCACTGCGCACCTGGCGCGTTATGGAGATGCCTTCCCACTGTCTATTCAACCGGTTCTTGAAGCACTCGAGGAGCAGGTGGTTTTGCTGCGACTGCTCGGCGAATCGTCGACCAACGCCTCGGTAACCGTGCGAATCGGCCATGAAAATCCAGTTGAAGCGATGGAGTCGACTTCGGTGGTTACTGCTCGTTACGGCATTGGTGATTCAACGGTGGCCTCCCTCGGGGTGGTTGGGCCAACTCATATGGATTACGCAGGCAACATTGCTGCCGTGCAGGCGGTCGCACAGTATGTCGGACGTATTTTGGATGAGCAGTGAGAGCGGCCGGCCCCGACTATTACGCCCTCCTTGGAGTTGCGCGTGATGCGACCCCGGATGAGATCAAAAAGGCCTACCGCAAGTTAGCGCGAGAATTGCATCCTGACGTAAACCCAGATTTGCAAAGCCAGGAGCGGTTCAAGATCATCACGGCTGCCTATGAAGTCCTTAGTGATCCTGAAAAGCGCCAAATGTTTGACCTAGGTGGTGATCCGTTCAGTAGTAGTGGCGGGGGGAGCTCCCAAGGCTTCGATTTCGGCGACATCATGGATGCATTTTTCGGCGGTGGTGGAGGTGGGCAGCGAGGTCCGCGCACTCGGGCACGTCGCGGCCAAGATGCCATGATTCGAATTCAAATCACCCTTTCAGCAGCGGTATTCGGCGAGACTCGAGATATAACGGTTGACACCGCGGCGGGCTGCGCAACGTGTGGTGGCAAAGGTACAGCTTCGAATAGTGAAGCCGTCACTTGTGTGATGTGCAAGGGTCGGGGCGAGGTGCAGCAGGTGCAACGCTCTTTCCTTGGACAGGTAATGACATCGCGGCCCTGCCCGACCTGCCAAGGGTTCGGCAGCACGATCCCGCATCCCTGCCACGAATGTGCTGGCGATGGTCGGGTGCGAACCCGCCGCACCATCACGATCAAAGTACCGCCAGGGGTAGACACTGGTACTCGAATTCAACTAACAGGTGAGGGCGAAGTTGGGCCCAATGGCGGTCCAGCAGGGGATCTGTATATCGAGGTTATGGTGCAGCAACACGCCGTGTTCGAGCGCCAAGGCGATGAGTTGCATTGTGTTCTAACTTTGCCGATGACTTCAGCGGCACTTGGTACCACCGTGAAGTTCGACACTCTTGATGGTGAGCAAGAGATCGATGTACGACCGGGGATCCAGCCTGGTGCAATTCTCACCCTGCGTGGACTCGGTGCAGCTCGCCTGCGGGGTGGTGGTCGCGGTGATCTTTACGTACACATAGATGTCGCGATTCCAACAAAACTTGATGATGCCCAAGCCACGTTACTCAAACAACTCGCGGATTTACGTTCGGAAGACGTAGTCCGCGTTGGTGATGGCGGTGACGATGCTGGAGGCGGCCTATTTACTCGCCTAAAGGATGCGTTTTCCCCGAGGTGAGTGCTCCCGTCTTTTATATTGCAGATCCAGACCTGCAGCAGGTACAGGTCGATCAAGAAATACCTCTGGCCGGCGCCGAAGGCCGTCACGCGGTGTCGGTACTGCGTGTCAACATAGGGGAGGTCGTCGAACTTGTTGACGGCCGTGGCCTGCGGGTACATGGCACCGTCGTCAGTGTGAGTGGCAAGGAGAACCTGCGGGTGCGAGCTGCCAAGGTTCTGATTGAACCAATAGCCCCACTTCGCATCACGGTCGTACAAGCACTTCCAAAAGGTGAGCACGGCGAACTTGCCATTGACTTGCTGACCCAAGTAGGGGTCGATGTGATCGTGCCTTGGGCGGCGGGCCGGTCGATCACCAAGTGGGCCCCGGACCGTATTGAAAAAGCCCGAAGTAAATGGCAGGCTGCAGTGACGGCCGCGGCCAAGCAAGCTAGGCGCGCCCGCTGGCCCGTGCTCGGCGAGCTAGCAACAACTGCGCAGGTGGCTGAACTAATTGCCGGTGCCTCGTCCGGTGTAGGGGCGGCAATTGTGTTGCACGAGGAAGCAATCACCCCATTGCTCGAGGTGCCGATTACTGATCGGGAGGGAGCCAGCGACGTAGTACTAATAGTTGGGCCCGAGGGTGGTATCGGCGAAGACGAACGAGCGATCTTTCGGGCAGCCGGTGCGCTTGAGGCGTGGCTGGGCCCAAGTGTGCTGCGGTCATCGGCGGCCGGTGCCGTTGCAACTGCCGTTTTATCGGCTACCCGTAACTGGGGTAGACCCCCCGTGGGAGGATCAACTTTATGAGTGAGTGCCTTTTCTGCCGCATTGTTGCGGGGGAGATCCCAGCTAATGAAGTAATGCGCACCAGTGAGGTAGTGGCGTTTTGGGATATCTCACCGCAGGCTCCAACACATGTGCTGGTTGTCCCAACCACTCACTACGACGATGCCATGGCGATGTCTAGTGCTGATCCGGCTTTGGCCGGCCGTTTACTAAGGGCAGCCGGTGAGGTAGCAAATTCAACGGGGCTGGATGCGGGCTATCGAATTGTCTTCAACACCGGTGAAGATGGTGGTCAAAGTGTTCACCATGTGCACGCTCATGTTCTAGGTGGTCGGGCGATGAGCTGGCCCCCAGGATGAGCGCATCTGCACCTGACGCCGGGCAGGCTCAGGCAAAAATCACCGTGCCGCACTCGCAGTCAATGGTGGCACTTATCGGTTCTGATGATGAGTTCTTACGCCTGGTCGAAAAATCATTCCCGGAGTGCGATGTCTTAGTTCGTGGTAATGAGATAACGCTCACCGGCACCCCCGGTGATGTCGGCATTATTGAGGTTTTCTTCAGCGAGATGTTGACGATGCTCCGAACCGGGCAGGCGTTGACCGCGGAGTCGGTTGAGCGCAGTATCTCCCTATTACGCACGGGTTCGCGCCCTTCCGAAGTTTTAACTTCAAATATTCTTAGTAATCGCGGGCGCACTATCCGCGCCAAAACTTTAAACCAAAAGCGCTACGTAGATGCCATCGATAACAACACGATTGTCTTTGGCATCGGCCCCGCTGGTACCGGCAAGACTTATCTGGCGGTCGCGAAAGCGGTCCAAGCGCTGCAGGCCAAGCGGGTGAATCGCATCGTCCTTACTCGGCCAGCGGTTGAGGCTGGTGAGCGGCTGGGATTCTTGCCCGGCACGTTGTCGGAGAAGATTGATCCTTATCTGCGACCGCTCTACGATGCGTTGCACGACATGATTGACCCTGACTCGATACCGCGGCTAATCACCAGCGGCACGATTGAGATAGCGCCACTCGCCTACATGCGCGGGCGTACCTTAAATGATGCATTCATTATTCTTGATGAAGCCCAAAACACCTCCGCCGAGCAGATGAAAATGTTTTTGACGCGCCTTGGTTTCGGCTCGACGATGGTGATCACCGGCGACGTAACTCAGGTGGATCTCCCCAGTGGCACCACCAGCGGGCTTCGCGTGGTGGGCGAAATTCTTGAGGGTATTGAAGATGTGGCGTTCTGCCGCCTCACCTCACAAGATGTTGTTCGTCATAAGTTGGTCGGCCGCATTGTCGACGCCTACGAACGATACGACGCAGAACGAGCGTCTAAGTGAGGTGTAGGCAATGATCGGGTCAGGTGTAATGGTTTCAAATGAGACCGAATCTCAGTGCGATACCCAAGCACTAGCAAAGTTGGTCACCTTATTGTTTTCGGAGTTACGGATTCACCCCGATGTCGAACTTGGTATTCGCCTAATTGATGCCGCTGAGATGTCCGAGTTACACCTGCAGTGGATGGATGAGCCGGGGCCAACCGATGTTTTGTCATTCCCGATGGATGAACTTCGAAGCGCACCTATTGGAGTGGCACCTGAAGTAGGAGTACTCGGTGACATCGTGCTCTGCCCACAGGTTGCGCAGGAGCAGGCCGCCGAATTCTCGCGCAACCTTGATGAGGAGTTGCAGTTCCTAACTATTCATGGGGTTCTTCATTTGATCGGATACGACCACATGACCGACGACGATCACGCCGAGATGTTTGCTCTACAAGATGAGCTGCTCTCAACCTGGCAGCTGCAGAATGCAGGGCCTAAATGACCGCGGTTGATATTTGGTGCATCGTCCTGTCGGTTGGGCTTATCGGTTTGGCCGGCCTGTTGATCAGTGCCGAGACAGCCATCAATCGGGTATCCCGCGGCCGGATAGATGATCTTCGGCGCGAATCAGGTAAACGTGCCGAGAAGTTGCTGGTAGTACTGGCTGATCGCGCTCGGTACGTAAATGTTCTGCTTTTCCTGTCGACCTCGGCGACCGTGACGGCAACAGCTTTGATCACATTTGCGTCGTATGACGTACTTACAGTGCATGGCACCTGGCCGGTTGGAGGTGCTCTGGCTTTTGCGGTAGTCATCATGGTCGTGATCGCATATGTTGCCCTTGGGGTTGCCCCGCGCACCTTGGGCCGCCAGCATGCTGACCGAATTGCCCTCGGTGCGGCTGGCCCAGCACGTTTTCTGGCGGTCGTCCTCGGCCCACTGGCTACCCTCCTAATTCATATTGGTAATGCACTCACACCCGGCAAAGGTTTTCGCGAGGGGCCGTTCGCATCACAGGCCGAGTTACTTGAGTTAGTTGATCAGGCCAAGGCAGACTCCTTGATTGAAGACGATGAACGCCAGATGATCCATTCAGTTTTCGAGTTGGGTGATACTTTCGTCAAGGAAGTCATGGTGCCGCGCACCGAGGTGGTATTTATCGAACGCGATAAATCACTCCGCCAAGCTATGTCACTCGGATTGCGCTCCGGGTTTTCGCGGATCCCGGTTATCGGTGAAAATGCCGATGACGTGGTGGGGATTGTGTATCTCAAGGACATGATGCGACGAACTTTCGAGCACCGTGACGCTGAATATGACGAACTCGTTGAGAGTCTGATGCGTCCACCGTATTTTGTGCCTGATAGCAAGCCGGTGGATTCTTTGCTTCGTGATATGCAATCTGCACGCGTGCATATGGCTATCGCTGTAGATGAGTACGGCGGCACCGCTGGTTTGGTAACTATCGAGGATGCCCTTGAAGAGATCGTCGGCGAAATCGCTGACGAATACGACACTGCTGCCCCTGAAGTGGCGGAATTACCTGATGGAGCTTTCAGAGTCAGTGCCCGCCTGCACGTCGAGGATTTCGCTGATCTCGTCGGCGTCGAAATTGACGGTGAAGAAGAAGGTGTTGATACCGTTTTAGGCTTGATGGCGAAGCGTCTTGGCCGGGTCCCGATACCCGGTGCCGTTGTTGAAGAGTTTGGCTGGCGGTTAACGGCCGAGCAGGGCGGTGGGCGCCGCCATCGCATCGGCACCGTATTGCTGGAGCCGGCAAAAAACTCGTTCGAACCTACTGCGGAAAGCAGCGCCAGTGAATAATGAACTAGGTGCCGAAGATGCGAAGTTGATTACTTTGGCCATGGGCGCACGAGGTCGCATTGCGGCTACCGAGGGCGCGGCCGTCCGAGATGAAATGGGTCGAACTTATTCGGGCGCGAGCATCAGGGTGGGGGAGTTTTGCCTCTCTGCTATTGAACTCGCGATAGCCCAGTCGGTTGCGGCGGGTGCCCGGGGCCTGGAGTTAGCGGTGATTTTGGGGGCGGAGCAAGCTGATTTAAGTTTGATTCGTAATTTTGCCGGCGATGGCACCCCGGTACTTCAGTGCTCAGCATCCGGTGAAGTTCTTGAGCGGCTAGTGACTTGATGCACCGCAGTGGATTTGTTTCAATAGTTGGCCGCCCAAATGCCGGAAAATCCACCCTCACTAACGCACTTGTCGGGCAAAAAGTCGCCATCACTTCAGATCGTCCACAAACCACCAGACGTGCCATCCGCGGCATTCTCACGCGCGAGGATGCGCAGATTATTCTCGTCGATACGCCTGGATTACATCGACCCAGAACGCTACTGGGCGAAAGGCTAAATGAAGAGGTGCGCGAAACTTGGTCAAGTGTTGACGTAATCGGCTTATGTTTGCCGGCGAACGAGGAGATTGGGCCAGGCGATAAGTTCATCGCCAAGCAAATTATCGCGCTGGGGCGCACTCCGATCGTAGTAATTGTTACCAAAGCAGATACCCTCTCGCGGGCGTTACTGGCTGAGCATCTGCACCAGGTAGGTGAACTAGCCGGCGAATTGGACGGTACCTGGGCATCGATTGTCCCGGTCTCGGCCTTCAGCGGTGAGAACCTCACGGTTCTTGCTGACGAGTTTGCGGGCCTGTTGCCGGAAGGCCCGATGCTCTATCCAGATGGCGAAGTAACAGATGAGCCATTGGAGATTGCGGTGGCTGAACTTATTCGTGAGGCCGCCCTCGAGGGCGTTTCCGACGAGTTACCGCATTCGATTGCGGTCGTAATAGACGAAATGGGGCTTCGTGAAGGTCGCCCCGATGATCGTCCGCTGACAGATATTCGGGCCCTGCTTTATGTCGAGCGTGACAGCCAAAAGGCGATTGTCATCGGTAAAGGCGGGTCGCGCCTGAAATATGTCGGAACCACCGCCCGCGGCGGGATCGAGAAACTTCTTGGCACCAAGGTTTTCCTGGAGATCCACGTCAAGGTTGCCAAGGATTGGCAGCGCGACCCAAAGCAATTGCGGCGGTTAGGTTTCTAACTGCCGGGTGCGGCGTACTTGGTCCGCCCCGAAATTAGGAGACAATGGGCTGTGCCGCTCTACCGTGATGAAGCCATCGTGCTGCGAACCCAAAAATTGGGTGAGGCCGATCGCATAGTCACCCTTTTGAGCCGGGGCCATGGCCGGATTCGATGTGTGGCCCGCGGGGTCCGCAAAACCACAAGTCGAATCGGTGCACGGCTAGAGCCATTTAGCCACGTAGATGTTCAGCTTTACGAAGGTAGATCTCTCGACACAGTTTCACAGGTTGAATCACTTGCCGCCTATGGAGCGGTGCTCTCAGCTGATTACAGCCGCTGGACTTCGGGCACCGCGATGCTCGAAACCGCTGAGCGACTAACCGTTGAAGAGCGCGAGCCGGCGGTGCAGCAGTATGCGCTCCTAGTCTCAGGGCTGAGGTCTTTAACCGCGGGTGAACACGACGGCGGTTTGATCCTCGACTCCTACCTGTTGAGGTCACTTGCCGTGGCCGGCTGGTCACCATCCTTTGAGGTCTGCGCCAGATGTAGTGCACCCGGCCCGCACCGGGCATTTTCAGTGCAGTCCGGTGGCATGGTTTGCACCGATTGCCGCCCGCATGGCTCTGCGTCGCCCGCCTCGGCAACCGTCGAGCTTCTTGGCGCATTACTAAGTGGTGATTGGTCGGTGGCTGACTCAAGTGAGCAGCGACATCGGCGCGAGGCCAGCGGGTTAATCGCTGCTTTCTTGCAATGGCACCTTGAGCGCGGTCTTCGGTCCCTTCCGCTGGTTGATCGGACGATTTCCGCCGATCATGTTTGGATGGGGGCATGACCCGGCAGTCCACTCCAAAGCAGCCGACCCCGCATCCCAGCGGGGCTAGTGCGCCGAAAATCCCCTCGGACTTAATTCCGCGCCATGTGGCAATAGTGATGGACGGCAACGGCCGCTGGGCTAAGGAGCGAGACTTGCCCCGCACCGCAGGGCATGAGGCCGGTGAAGCGAGTTTATTTGATTGTGTTGAAGGTGCCCTTGAACTAGGTGTCAGGTGGCTTTCGGCATACGCCTTTTCGACCGAGAACTGGAAGCGATCCCCGGATGAAGTTAAGTTCTTGATGGGGTTCAACCGCGATGTGATTCGACGCCGCCGCGATGAGATGCATGATCTAGGTGTGCGGGTGCGTTGGTCTGGGCGCCGTCCCAAACTTTGGCGAAGTGTAATTAATGAACTTGAGGCTGCGGAGCTGTTAACGGCGAAGAACACCAAGCTCACTTTGACGATGTGTGTCAATTACGGTGGGCGAGCCGAGATAGCAGATGCGGCAGCCGCAATTGCAAGAGAAGTTAAGGCGGGTCGCTTGGACCCGGAGAAAATCAATGAGCGGATGTTCCACCGGTACTTAGATGAGCCCGACATGCCTGATGTCGATTTATTCGTGCGGTCATCGGGGGAGCAGCGCACGAGTAACTTCCTGCTCTGGCAGTCGGCTTACGCCGAGATGGTATTTCTCGACACTTTATGGCCGGATTTTGACCGCCGTCACTTCTGGCAAGCGTGTGAAATATATGCCTCGCGCGATCGGCGATACGGTGGCGCTGTGCCAAATGCTGACCGCGTTGTTGACCTCGATTGAAAGCTACCGAACCGCCCATACAGCCCAGATCAGGAGTCAGATTGCGTGCAGCTTTGGCACAGCCCGAAAATTTCTAGGGTATGGCTCACCGCGGTGTAGCCATGCTCAGCGGCCATGGCGTCGGCCCACTTCTCTACCGCTGGTCCGGCTATCTCGACGGTGGCACCACACTGGCGGCAGACGAGATGGTGATGATGGGCAGACCCACATTTGCGATATCTAGTTTCACCGTCGTCAGCAACCAAGCAATCAACCTCTCCGGATTCAGCGAGAGTCTGCAGCGACCGGTAAACCGTTGTCAGGCCAATTGGTTCACCGCGATGACGAAGGATGTCATGTAGTTCCTGTGCGGATTTAAACTCATCAAGGCCGTCAAGGAGCTCACTCACGGCTGTGCGTTGGCGAGTTTGTCGCTGGACTATTGGTTTTGCGCTTGGTGTCATGCAAGCACCCTTCGACGCTTTCGAATTGGTACGGCCAGCAGCGCGAGGAAGGCAAAGGTGCCGAGCGCAACGAGGACGATGGTGGGGCCGGGTGGTACTTCAACATAAAAGGAGGTGGTTAGTCCGGCGACCGAGGCAAAGACACCCAACGCAACTGCCAAGGTGGCGGTTGAAATAAACGATCTGGTGATTTGCTGGGCCGCGGCCACCGGAACGATCATGATGGCACTAACCAGCAGCAGACCGACAACGCGCATTCCGACCACGACAACCACGGCGGCTAATACGGCCATCAAGGTACTCATGGCGCGCACCTTGATGCCCTGAACTTGGGCAATTTCGGTATCGAGGCTCACGGCAAATAGTTCGCGCCCGAAGATGGCCAACACGATCAGCACGGCAACACAAAGTGCAACAAGGGCTATTAGATCTGCGCCTGCGACTGTCGTTAGTGAACCAAATAGATATGCGTTAAGTGAGGATGCGGCCTTACCCGGTGCTAGTGAGGCGAAGAGCACCCCTCCGGCGATGCCACCATAGAACAGCAGGGCCAGAGCGACATCGCCCGCCGTACGACTTCGGTATCTGATGAACTCAATGAGGAACGCGCCGATTACCGCGGTAACCATGGCGGTGGGCACCGGAGCGGTACCCAGCAAGAAAGCTAAACCGACACCGGTCAGCGCCACGTGGCCCATGCCGTCGCCAAGTAGTGAAAGCCGTCGTTGCACCAAGAACACACCTATTAGTGGGGCGATAAGTCCAACTAGCACTGCGGCGATAAGTGCACGCTGCATGAAGTCGTAGGCGAAGAGGGTCATCTGGGCGCCAGACCGGTGGGTGCGGTGCTTTGGTCGTGCGGGTGATCGTCGTGATGGTGAACGGCATCAGCAAAAGAGGCCGGTACCGGTGGTGGCCCGTCAAATCTAATAGTTCCGGTACGGTCTTCGCCCAGCACAATTGCACGCGTTACTAGATGTTCGATGTCGGTCAATTCATGTGTTACCACCAGCACGGTGACGCCATGCTTATGAAGTTCACCTAGCAGGTGCACAAGGTGTGTCAGGTTTTCCGCATCAATACCGGCAGTAGGTTCGTCCATAACGAGTAAGTCAGCGCTGGTGGCAAGTGCTCTGGCAATTAGTACCCGGCGTTGTTGGCCCCCGGACAGGGTGTCGAGGCGGTCATGGCGCCGCGGCCAGAGGCCGACTTCGGTTAGTGCTAGTTGGGCCGTTGCTTTGGCCTCTTTTCCCACTCGTCGAAAGCGGGACCGCGGAGTGATGCGCCCAGAGATAACTGTCTCCCACACTGAAACCGGAATACTGTTGGTGCCGGGGAGGCGCTGAGGGACAAGGGCAATGCGTGACCAGTCACTAAAGCGGCCCAACGGCTCATCAAAGAGCCGCACCCGCCCATGTTCTAGTGGCTGCAAACCTAAGATGGCGCGGACAAGTGTTGATTTACCGCTGCCATTTGGGCCAAGGAGTGCGACGAATTCGCCGGCTTCAATTCGAAGGTCGATGTTTTCCAAAACATGGTCACCGTCGAATTCGACGCAGGCGCGCTCAACGTCAATAACACTCATGAGCACCTTTGCCCGGCTATTAGCGCTGCAAGGTTACTGCGCATGACATCAGGGTAGGACCCACTTGACCCAGGCGCCAGCCCTTCGATCGGGTCCAAGACGGTCGCGGTCGTACCAGTTTCACTCGCCAAGGTTTCAGCCACTTTCGGGCTGACAAGTGTTTCGTAATAAATAGTGGTGATGCCTTCTGTGGTCACGAGGTCGGCCACCTCAGCCAAGCGCGCCGGGCTGGGTTCGGCCTCTGG
>CAMDKJ010000043.1 GCA_945900705.1 Bifidobacterium breve
CGCGATCCTCCCGTGAGCGATCTGCGGGCAATTTGGGCGGCTGAATCGATCGCGGTAATTGGTGCCACTGATAGACCCGGCGCGATGGGTCGGCTGCCCATCGAATACTTGCAAAAGTATGAGTACCCGGGCTTCATTGCACCGGTTAATCCCAGAGGTGGTCAGATAATGGGGCTGCCGGCGTTCAGTTGCATGGCCGAAATCGGACGGTCGGTGGACTTAGCTCTAGTAATGGTGCCGGCCTCAGCTGTACTCGAGGCTGTCACCGAATGTGCCCAGGTAGGCACTTCAGTGTGCATTGTGATGTCTTCAGGATTCGCCGAGACCGGTACTGACGGCGCTAAGGCGCAGGCGGAATTGGTGCGAGTTGCGCGCGAGCACGGCATGCGACTTGTCGGTCCTAATTGCATCGGTGCGGTGGGCGGCCCGGCCCGGGTACTAGCCACCTTTAGCCCGGTGTTCTCGGCGGCGTCGACGCCGATACCCGCGGGCAATGTTGCGCTCGTTAGTCAATCAGGCGCCCTTGGCTTTGGTGCGCTCTCACTAGGCATTGAGCGTGGCGTACCAATTGGCATTGCAGTCACAACCGGCAATGAAGCCGATGTCACCGCCGTCGATGTCGCTGCGAGGTTAGTGGATGACCCATCGATCGATGCCGTGCTTATGTACATCGAGTCATTAGGTGACATAAGTGCACTCGCCACGGCTGGTGCGGTGAAGCCAATTGCAGTAGTAAAGGCAGGACGCAGTGAGGCAGGGGCGAAGGCCGCGGCCTCACATACCGGCGCACTTGCGTCTGCGGACAAAGTCGTTGATTCGGCACTTCGGCAGGCGGGCATCGCACGCGTTGCTGATATTGACGCATTGCTTGACGCGGGGGCGCTATTTGCGACGGGTGCGCGCATGCTCGGAAAGCGGATCGGGATTGTCACCACCTCAGGTGGCAGCGGAATTTTGGCGGCCGATGCGATCGAGGCCTGCCGAATGCAACTTGCTGAACTTGAAGCCGCAACCATTGCTTACCTAAGTGCGGTCGTGCCCAGTTATGGCAATGCGACTAATCCTGTTGATGTCACTGCGGCGGTAATGGCTGAGCCAGGACTATTTGAGAAGTGTGTTGACCGATTGGCTGCCGATCCAGGCGTTGATGCAATTGTCGCCTGTTTCGCTGTCTTGGTTGGTGCGGATGTCACCCGAATTGCTCGCGCCCTCGGCGCCGTACGAACTCGTACCGGGCTACCTGTACTGGCGGTACGAACCGGTGCGGCCTCCCTCGCGCCCGAAGGTGCTGCGGTTCTAGCAGCCAATGGGGTGCCCGTTTATCCAACACCCGAAAGAGCGGTAGCCGCTTTGCAGGCTTTACACGCCACCTCGCAGCGACGCACCCGAGCCATTCCCGCTGGTTCCATCGCGCAGGTGCCGGAGGTAGGAGCTTCGGAAAAACAGGTAAAGCAAATTCTCGCGGCGGCCGGATTACCTGTTCCTGAGTCGGTGCTGGTTAGCAGTGCATCGGACGCGGTAAACGCCATTTCCCAAGTTGGTGGATTAGCTGTCTGCAAAGCCATAGTGCCTGGACTCCTGCATAAAAGTGATGCGGGCGGGGTGGTGCTGAGAGTGACTGAAAAAAATGCGGTTGATGTATTCACTCGTTTGGAAGCACTCGGGGGCCAGGTGCTGGTCGAAAGATTCGTTCAAGGTGGGGTCGAGGCCATTGTGGGTGTTACCCCAAGTGCACTTGGGCCAGTATTAACAATTGGCGTTGGCGGGGTACTTACCGAGATCGTCGCCGATGCGGCGGTTCGGTTACTCCCAGTTGATGAGTGCGATGTGCGCGAAATGATCGCCGAGACCGCCTTGGCCCCGATGCTTGCGGGGGCGCGTGGCGCAGCTCCGAGTGACCTCGAGGCTTTCGTCCGTATGGTGCTCCAGTTGGCTAGTTGTACGCGTGAGTGGCCCACTGGATTCGAACTCGATCTAAATCCTGTTGCTGTATTAGACGATGGCTGCTGGATATTGGACGCCATGTACGCAGATTCACTTGATTTAAATTTACTTCAGCAAGTAGAGGGGCGCTAAATGGATGTCGGCCGGCTCGTAGCACGATCAATGCGCAGGTACCGCGACCGTATTGCCCTAGACGGCCCCGAGGGCGCGAGTACTTTTGGGCGCACCGGCTCACGTGTCATGCAACTTGCCCGCGGCCTACGGGCTCTTGGCCTGGAGACTGGCGACCGCGTACTTGACCTTCAGTCAAATCAAAATACGTATATTGAAACTGACTTAGGCATTAGCACCGCCGGTTTGTGCCGAGTGGCGCTCAACTACCGATTGCACCCAACCGATTGGGTGCGTATTGCGACCGATTGCACCCCGCGAGCTTTGATCCTCGATGCCAAGTTCTGGGATGATGCCGAGGGCGTGCGAGCGATGGTAGATCACATCATTGTTATAAATGACGGAGCTGACGGGGCTGACGGGGCCACGCCATATGAGAGATTTCTCGACAACCAATCAACCGAGCCGTTGCTACTTAATGTAGATCCTGATGCATTGGTCTCACTGAACTATTCAAGTGGTACGACTGGCAATCCGAAGGGTGCGATTCGAACCCACCGAAACCGGATGGCGAGTCTGCACAATATTGTCACCGACTTCTTAGGCAAGGTGCCCGATGAACGCAGTTGTTGGGTGCATGCGGGCCCGGTAACCCATACCAGTGGGCTTTTCGTATTGCCCTATTTCACTTTCGGTGGTCGGCAAATTGTGCAGGCCAAGTTTGAGCCGGAGTCACTCGTTGATGTGTTCGAACACCGAGGCGCCAATGCCACGGCGCTCGTGCCGACCATGGTGGCGCGGCTCCTAGCGATGCCGGATATTTCACTTGAGCGAATGGCGAATCTGGAGATCCTCGGGTATGCGGGTGCCCCAATGCCGCCTGAGCAAATCAGGCAATGCTTTGAGCGCATCACCCCACGGATGTCGCAGTACTACGGTTTGGTCGAAGCAATCCCGCCGGTTACCGTGCTGGGGCCAGCCGACCATCAGCGCGGGATTGAAGGTGACACGGAAATCCTGACGAGCGCCGGGTTGCCCTGTAACGGTGTCGAAATTCGAATTGTTGATGAGCTGGGCCAGGACGTACCAACCGGTGAAGTCGGTGAGGTCATAACTCGCGGTGACCATGTAATGCGTGGTTACTACGGGCAAGCTGGGCAAGACCCGACCGTGACAAAGGCGGTGCGCGATGGTTGGCTTTACACCGGTGATTTAGGTAGATGTGATAGGGATGAACGGCTGTTCTTGGTTGACCGTAAGGGCGACATGATTATCTCGGGCGGCTACAACATTTATCCGCGCGAAATTGAAGATGTCATCGCTGAAGTTCCCGGAGTGCATGAAGTCGCCGTCATTGGCGTCGAAGATGCTGATTGGGGCCAGCATGTCACCGCTCTGATTACTATTGCAGCAGGCGAAAATGTGACAGTGGATCAAGTGCTTGAGCACTGCAAGTCGCGAATGGCGTCATATAAAAAACCGAAGGACGTACGAATAGTTGCGGAGTTTCCTCTCAACTCTACGGGCAAGATTGCCAAGAAGGTGCTGCGTGAGCAGCTAAATGCGGAGGCGCCACAGTGACAGCACAGGCACGTGAGCAGCAAGGTGAGTTCCCGTATACCCGGGGCATAAATGCTGATCCGGGTGTATGGACGATGGGGCAGTACGCAGGTTTCGGTACGGCGCGCGAAACCAACGAGCGTTTTCGCTCACTACTTGATCAGGGGTTAACCGGCTTCAGTGTGGCACTAGATCTACCTACGCAGATGGGCCTTGATTCCGATAATCAGCTTGCCCGCGGTGAGGTTGGCAAAGTGGGGGTGGCCATTGACAGCCTCGCCGATATTGAAGTGCTGATGGATGGCATTCCACTTGAGAAGATCAGTCAAGTTCGAACCACCGCCAACTCAATCGGCTACATCTGGGCCGCCATGTTTGAGGCATTGGCGAAAAAGCGAGGGGTAAATCCAAATGAATTCGGATTATTCATTCAAAATGATGTACTGAAGGAATATTTTGCTCGCGGAACACAGATATTCCCGGCGGCAGCTGGGTTAAAACTCTCAGTCGATGTTATCGAACACATTGCAAATAATATTCCACGCTGGGTGTCACTCGCCATGAGCGGTTATCACATTCGCGAATCAGGATCAAGCGCCGTTCAGGAGATTGCATTTACTTTCTCTAACTCGCGCGCGTACTTGGACGAAGCTGTCCGGCGCGGCCTAAGTGTTGATGCGGTGGCGCCGACCCTGTTCACTTTCTTGTCCAGCAACATGGACTTCCTGCCAGAGATCGCCAAATTCCGGGCGGCGCGCCGGGTATGGGCGAAACTAATGCGCGATACCTATCACGCGCAGGATCCGCGCTCAGAACAGTTGCGCATCTTCGTTTTCACGGCTGGGTCATCGCTAACAGCACAGCAGCCGTTAAACAACGTGGTGCGGACCTCAATCGAAGCCATGGCGGCCGCACTCGGTGGCGTGCAGACAATGCATGTTTGTGCCTATGATGAGGCGCTCGGCGTGCCTACCGAGATGGCGGCAACGTTGGCGTTACGCACTCAGCAGATCGTGGCCTTTGAAACCGGTGTCACCTCAATGGTTGACCCACTTGGTGGTAGTTACCTACTCGAGCAATTGACCGATGATCTGGAAACCGAAATATGGGCTGAGATGGCAAATATTGCTGAGCGAGGAGGAGCCCTAAGTTGCATCGAGTCGGGATACTTCCAGACTGAGCTAGGTGACAGCGCCTATAAATACGCGAAATCGATCGACACCGGCGAAAAGACGGTCATCGGGGTTAATACTTTTGTTACCGAACCGGTGGCATTCGAGGTGTTCACCCTGGACCCGGAAAGTGAACGCACCCAGATTGCAAGCTTGCAACAGGTGCGCGCTACCCGCGATCAAGATGCCGTCACGGCCGGGTTGTCGGCGGTGCGCGCAGCGGCTACGGCCGGTGCGAATGTAGTGCCGGCATGTGTGCAGGCGGTCACCGCATATGCGACTGTTGGCGAGATAGTCGATGTTTTGCGTGACATATACGGGCCTTGCGTGTCATCGACCATGTTCTAGCAGTCTTAGCTTGCGTCGCCAACGACATCAACGACATATTGCTGCGCGGCCGGTGCTAGCTGATCGTGCAAGTCATAGAAAAGTGCGGTTGCTTGGTCACCCGACCAGGCTTTGGGTAAGTATTCACGCGGAAGCCCGGGGTCGTTGTACGGCAGTGGCCGCCAAGCGGTGAGGGTTCGGGTGTAGTCGGTAAAGGCTTTAACATTAATAGGTGGCTTCTTGGCCCGGTCATATTTGGCGCGCAGACTTTTAAATTCGGCGGTGAAGGATTCGTATTCACGCGCGATTGCCGGTAAATCCCACCACTGGTTCACGGCATCGGCGGTGCTTCGAAATGCGGTGTGCTCTGCGTTGAAGATGTCAACATGATCTTCAACACCGAGAGCTTGTACCACGTAGCGCGCATCAGGTTCTAGAGCTCTTGGTGCTATCCAAAGGCCACCCCCCACTTGCGCGAAGCCGACTTTGGCCAGTCGCGAGCGCAGGCGGTAACGCACGTCACGCTTACTCTCAGGGATCGAGAAGGCAACTAGCACCCAACCATCGTTGGGCGGTGGGGTTCGACGCTGTAGCACTCGAGCATCCCCAACGTCGAAAGTTTGCCAGGCAGATTCACTAAGTGAATACCCGGCAACGCCGCCTTGTTTCTCCGAGATCAAGATTCGGCGGCGCTTGAATCGAGATAAGGCGCTACGCACCGCTGGGTCGTCGACTCCGACATCATTAAGCAGGTAAACAAGTGTGCTGACAGAGAACCAGCCACCGAGGTTTCGCCCGTAGGCCCCGAAGATGGAAACGATCAGCGACTGAGGCCGTAGCTCACGTGGGGTAGCCATCTGCTACCTCCTAGGTTAGTTCCAAGTGGGCCGGTGCCGGCCCCGTCGACCAGCGATTTATAGTGTACTTTCAGCGGTCGTCGAGATTTGGCAATACCGGGAGAGGGGTTCGTAATGGCTGGTCCAATTCGGGTTCTTGTTGCCAAGCCGGGGCTCGATGGGCACGATCGGGGTGCCAAAGTGGTGGCCCGGGCACTGCGTGATGCCGGCATCGAAGTCATCTATACCGGTTTACATCAAACTCCGGCACAAGTTGTTGACGCTGCGGTACAAGAAGACGTTGACTTTATTGGGCTGTCGATCTTGTCCGGAGCGCATCTGACCTTGTTTGCCGACATCATGGAGCTACTACGGGCCCGCAAGGCCGGCGACATCATCGTTTTTGGCGGAGGGATCATCCCCGAGGATGACATCACCGAATTGGAGGCCTTAGGGGTATCCAAGATCTTCACCCCGGGGGCCACCACCGCCTCGATCGTCGAATGGGTCGAAGATCACAGTCGCACCTTTACCGCTACCAGCTGAACGACACTAGGCTCGGGCCGTCATCGACGTGAGTCAGGCCTAGGGGAGTTTAAGTGGATCTGTACGAATACCAAGCTAAGCAGCTTTTCGGCAAGCATCAGATCCCCGGCACTCCCGGCGAAGTGTGCTCAACGCCCGACGCCGCCCGTGAAGTCGCCCGCAAGATTGGCGGCCAAGTGGTCGTTAAAGCCCAGGTCAAGACCGGTGGGCGTGGCAAGGCCGGTGGCGTCAAGCTCGCACAGAATCCCGATGAGGCAGCGGCTGTTGCAACGGCAATCCTCGGGATGGACATCAAAGGCCACACTGTGCACCGGGTGCTCGTAGCCGACGCTTCAGACATCACCGATGAGTACTACGTTTCGTTCTTACTTGACCGGTCAAACCGCGCCTTCCTCGCGATGGCTAGCACCGCCGGTGGCGTCGAGATCGAAGAGGTGGCGGCGACCCGACCACAAGATCTGGCAATGATCCGCGTTGATGCACTGCTAGGTGTTGACGAGCAGAAGGCCGCAGAGATTGTCGATGCCGCGAACTTCCCACCTGCGGTGCGCGATCAAGTTATTGCGATCATGGTGCAGCTATGGAAAGTCATGGTTGATGAAGATGCAACTTTGGTCGAAGTCAACCCATTGGTGCTCGCGCCAAGTGGCACGGTGCTGGCCCTCGATGGCAAAGTCACCCTTGATGACAACGCAAACTACCGCCATGCCAGCCACGCCGACTTCGTCGACCGCGAAGGCACCGACCCGATAGAACTAAGGGCGAAGGAGCTCGAACTTAACTACGTGAAACTGCACGGTGAAGTCGGAATTATCGGCAACGGTGCCGGCCTCGTCATGAGCACACTCGACGTCGTTGCCTACGCCGGTGAAGAGTTCGGCGGTATCAAGCCGGCGAACTTCCTCGATATCGGTGGCGGTGCCAGTGCGACGGTGATGGCCAACGGGCTCGACATTGTCTTGAATGACCCTGAGGTTGAGGCGGTATTTGTCAATGTCTTTGGCGGCATCACCTCCTGCGACGCAGTGGCTAATGGGGTGTTGCAGGCGCTCGAAATGCTCAAGTCCGAGGGCGCGCCCCTTTCAAAGCCGATTGTGTGCCGGATCGATGGAAATAACGCGGTTGAAGGTCGCCGCATCCTGACCGATGCAAATCACCCGCTTATTGAAATTGTTGACACCATGGATGATGCTGCGCGTCGCGTTGCCGAACTGGCAGCTGTACGCAAGGCCGGAAAGTAAGGGCGCGCGCACATGGCAATCTGGCTCGATAGCAATAGCAGGATTCTCGTTCAGGGCATGACCGGTTCGGAGGGCACTAAGCACACCCGTCGCATGGTCGCATCCGGTGCTCAAGTAGTCGCGGGCGTTACTCCGGGTAAGGCCGGGCAAGATGTTGACGGGATCCCGATTTTTAATGACGTGCAATCGGCGATGTTGGCGACCGGCGCCAACGTGAGCGTGGTCTTCGTGCCACCAAAGTTCGCCAAGGCCGCGGTGCTCGAAGCCGTCGATGCAAAGATCCCACTCGCGGTAGTTATTACCGAAGGTATCCCGGTGCATGACGCTGCGCAGTTCTTTCAATATTCGCAAAACTCCGGAGCCACCCGTCTCATTGGCCCGAATTGCCCGGGCATCATCAGCCCGGGGCAGTCCAACGCTGGCATCATTCCTGCTGACATCACTAAAGCCGGACGCATCGGCCTGGTGTCAAAATCCGGCACCTTGACCTACCAGATGATGTACGAGCTGCGCGATATTGGTTTCTCTACCTGTGTCGGGATCGGCGGGGATCCAATCATCGGGACCACTCACATTGATTGCCTACAGGCTTTCCAAGATGACCCAGAAACCGATGCCATTGTCATGATCGGCGAAATCGGGGGCGACGCTGAGGAGCGTGCAGCCGCCTATATCGCTGAATTCATCACCAAGCCGGTTGTTGGTTATGTTGCGGGTTTCACTGCCCCAGAAGGTAAGACCATGGGCCATGCCGGTGCGATCGTCTCGGGTTCAGCTGGTACCGCTATCGCTAAGCAGGAAGCCCTTGAAGCGGTGGGGGTCAAGGTCGGTAAGACTCCGTCGGCTACCGCGCGGCTCATGCGGGAGCTCATGAAGGGTTAATCATTTCTTGGTCTAGGTCCAAGAGGTGAAACTCATTAAAGAGGAATAATTTGCCTGAAGTCTGGACTCCATTACTGATTGGCCTGGTCGGCACCGGGGTCTTCCTCTACGGAGTTTCCAAAACCGCCATGCCGGTACTCGGGGTGCTGGCTAGCCCGCTGCTGGTGCTGGCTCTAACGCCAACAATCGCCGCGGGATTCGCAGTGCCGGTACTCATTGCCGGGGATTTCATCGCACTTGCCCTATTTAGGCAACATGCCAACTGGCGGCTAATTCGCAAGTTAATTCCTGGTGTCTTACTCGGTTTTGTGATCACCGCTTTGATGTTCTTCTACTTGGATACCGCGGTGCTTAGTCGTTTGGTCGGAATCATAATTTTAATATCTGTTGTCGTTGAGGTCTTGCGCCAACGCAAGGTGGGGAGTGACCCCTCCGATTCACCGGCAATGACCAACCCGGTGGCCGTAATACTTTTTGGGGCAGTAACCGGAATTACGACGATGGCAGCGAACGCCGGTGGCGCTGCCATGTCGATGTATTTGGTCCGCATGCGGGTCCCGATGCTAGTTTTCATGGGCACATCAACCTGGTTTTTTTTCGTCCTGAATATGTCGAAAGTGCCATTTGTCTTGGCACTCGGGCTAATCACCTCGGATTCATTAATCGCAAATTTGTGTTTTGCTCCGCTACTTGGCTTGGGCGCGGTTGCCGGCTACTTCGTGTTTCGCCGGATGAGCCCGGTTGTTTTTGTCCGAGTCGCATTGTTCTTAAGTGCAGTGGCTTCGGCATGGTTAATCATCCATGGGTGACGAAATCCCAGTCGGGAGCGCGTGGCGGTCCGCCCGCGGTTGTGTAAACCCTGCGACGCTACGGTCGTGAGTGCACCGGTTGATACCCCAAGCCCGCGCGCCTGGTGGGTTGTCGCGCCGCTAGCGGCCATTTGGGCCGCCGCATTGGGCTGGGCGATATTCGCCCTTCCGGTGCTCGCCGCTTGGGTGGCTTCGGTGCAATCCACCGCCGGTTGGGTGCAGGTATTGCGCACCTCCGGGCTGGTTTGGGTGGTGGGTCACGACGTCCCGGTCCAAGTAGAAAGCGCTACGTACTCGCTATTGCCATGGGGTCTTCTAGTTATCTCGGTTTACTTACTTATTCACGCCGGACGTTGGGCCGGGCGGGCAGCTCGAGTCGATAGCATTCGCGATTGGCTCTTGGTTGCCGGTGGCGGTGCGGTGATCTACACCCTGATTGTTACCGTGGTGAGTTTCCTGGCGCGAGTTCCGGGTGCCCGCACCTCGACAAAGTACGCGCTGCTAGCAGCATTGGCGATCTCCGTGATTTCCTTGTCGTGGGGCGTATTGCGTGGTTCGTCGATGCGCTCGGTGATCATTGATGCGATACCAAGCGATATTCGCGTAGTCATTCGGGGTGCCGTAATTGGCATCGCAACACTAATTGCCATAGGCGCTGCGCTGGTGGCGTTCTCACTTATTCTGCACTTCGGTGAGGTAATTCGAATTCAACAATTCCTTGACCCGGGCCCCCTCGGTGGCATCGCGCTATTTCTCCTAGGTGTTGGATACATTCCGGTTGCGGCAATGTGGGCGGTCAGCTATTGCCTTGGGGCTGGGGTGACAATCGGTGGTGGGGTATCACTTAGCCCCTTCATCGCCGTGTCGACGCCGGTTGAGCTTCCGCCATTTCCGCTGCTGGCAGCTTTGCCACAAGATGTTGGCTTGGTGGCCTGGGCACTACCCGCGATTGGCGTTGTTGCCGGAGCCTTAATTGCGATCTCGGTAGCCCGTGGCATTTTCTCACTCGGACGCCGGGTTGCGCTCGCCGCCGGGGCCAGTGTGCTTTCGGCTATCGGTGTTTATCTCCTGTTCTTTATGTCAAGCGGTTCACTTGGCACCATGAACCTGGTGCAACTTGGGCCAAGGCCAGCACTTGGCTCCGTCATCGCCCTTGCTTTAATGTTGATTGGCGCAATACCCACCGCACTGCTTTTTGGCATACGCTCGCGGAAGACCAAGCCGGCCCCGGAACCCGCAGAAAGTGAAGTAGATGAGCTCCCCGATACCGTCGAATGATCAAGGGCCGCCTTCTTCACCGAAGGCCCGGGTGGGATTGGCGCTCTCTTGGGCGCTGCAGAAACTAAGAAGTAATTTCACCGGTTTTGTGGCCTTAGCGGCGGTGGTTGCGGTT
>CAMDKJ010000044.1 GCA_945900705.1 Bifidobacterium breve
GGAGTTCCGTTCGGGCGCTGCGTGGAGTAGAGCATCCGGTAAGCGGTGGCACCAGGAACGTCAACGGCTAAAGGTTCGCTGCGAATCAAAGTTCCGGGTTTAGCCGGAATTGGGTTAGGGGGGGTATAGAAAGCATCGAGTCCACTTTGGGTGATGTTGGTTTCTCGGGTCGAGGCAATATAGGACGCGATCAGGGCCATCAGCAGCGAAAAAACGATCGCGCCGACCACGAGCAGGGCCCACTTGAAAGCGCGCATGGGAAGCACACTATCTGGTTTAAGTGGCTCCCTGGGCGCCATGGTGGATGGTCGGTGCCTGCTTCCAGGCCTGCCACCGGCTAGGACATGATTGGTTCATGACTACGCCGGGGGAGCAATCCGATGAGGGCACCGGGCAAGAGGTGGTATTAGTTGTCAATCAGGTACCGAGCCCAAGGGTTGGGGCGACTAACCCAATTAGTGGGTTAGTCGGGTTAGCGGCCGGTCTTGTCGGAGCCGTGGCTTCAGTAATTGACCATACGGTTATTGCGGGGGTGAATGCTGCCCTTGATCGCGTGGTGCCGATCGCGGTGAACGTTGTCGTTGACCGCATCGATCTAACTCAGATTGTGCTGGACCGCGTTGATATCGATGCGATCGTTGCAAGGGCGAATATGGATGAGATTATCGATCGCCTGCCGATGGTTGATATCGCGAATTACATCATTGACGAAATCGATTTGCCGAAAATTATCCGTGAGTCCACCGGGGGTATTGCCACTGATGCGGTCAACGCGGCGAGATTGCAATCCCTGTCGCTTGATGAATTCATTAACAAAATTGCGGATTCAATAATATTTAGGCGCAAGGGGCGCAAAGTCGAGTCACCAGCGAGCGCTTACTCTGAAGGTGATGTATGACAAGCTTTGAAAAGTTTCGGCAGCAATTGGCTGCCGGTGAAGTTAGAGACCTAGCGCAGGTCACTATTCCTGAAAAGGCTAAATCAAAGCAGGGACACCGTTCGGGAATCGTGACGCGGGCTATTGCGGTGGCCATCGATATTTCGGTCACCATAGTGGTGATGCTGATCAATTATGGACTGCTTTGGTTGTTCTTACTTTTGATAGCACCGATCCATTTATTCGAAATGCCAGAAGCGTCCTGGTTCTTCTTCGCTGGGTTTGTGCTGCTTTGGGCCTATTGGACCGCGGCTTGGGCGCTGTCAGGGCGCACCCTGGGCAATCACCTAATGGGGTTACAAGTGGTGGACTACAAAGGTAAACGCCTAAGTTGGCCACTTTCGGCACTTAGGTCAATTTTCTCGATGGTATTTCCCATTGGTCTACTCTGGGTGGTGTTTAGTCCGACTAACCGATCAATCCAAGACACCATTTTGCGTACCAGCGTGGTGCATAACTGGTCGGTCACGCTTAATGATCCGTTTGTCAGGGAATAATTCGCACCGTGCGGTCGCCGTCCAGGAGCGCGATCCATGTTTGGCCGGGCTTAAATGTCATTGGCGTGCCATCAGCAAGTGCGAAGGTGGTTCCGAGTTCTTCACTTGGTCGATTCCAGACGACATCCCAGACTTGGCCGTCGCGCAAAACTAAGGCTTTACCGGTACCTACGGTTTTGGCCAGTGGGGTCCGGCCGCCACTTTGGTCCTGGAATCCGGAGTCGGTTTGCTGCACGTATTGGATCACCACGGTGCTCGCCTGCTGGCTGCCCTCAATTTCCTCACCCTTAGCCGGTGCACCATTTAAACGCACGTTGTACCGTCCGGTAATTGGGTCATAAATAAAACGAGCACTTGAGTATGGCCACTCGGCGGTCACCTTGGCGGCGGGCCTGCCACCGAGCGGAGTGTCCTCGGCAAACAGCAAGCCGATGTCGGTGCTCACCGAGGCTTTTGGCGCCCGCTCTAGCATCACCTTGCCGTCGGCGAAGTAGTTGTAAGGCGCCCTGCGATTAGCGTCGCGCGAGTAGCCTTCACCGCCCTTGTTGGCTGAAACATCTTCAAATGAAGCCGCTTCGAGCATGGGCCAAAGTTTTTGTTGTGCACCCGAGAAGGCAAATGCCGGGCTGCCGTACTGGGCGAGCAGATCAATGTCGGTGATCCGCGCTGACCGTACCGGGCCAATACGATCTGGAATTGCGGCGGAGAACACCGCGGCAATTCGAGTCAGGCCCCATTCAACTTCCTCGATATAGACCACATCTGCCGAACCAAGGCCAGCGTGTGGTTGCGCATTGTGGGTGTTATCGAGTTTGACCACCAGCACCGGCTTCGGGGTTGGTTCTGGCAGCCCGGTCAGTGGGGAGAGCAAAACAATTGGGCTCGGGCTCGGGCTTGGAGTGGGAGTTGGGGTTGGGGTTGGTGACAAGGTGGTGGGGGAGGGGGCCGGTGCTGCACTGGTCGGCGGTGCGCTGCTCACCGAAGGCTGCGAAGCCGTGGTGCCTGAACTGCCACTACTGCACGAGGCAACTAGTAGGGGCACTGCGATCGCGCTAAGGCCTAGCCCAACTTTACAAAATTGAGTTGGTAGCATGACGGCACTCTACGTGTTTGGCCCTGGCTAGCCGGGTAAGCGCGTACTCGGCAATAGTTGCGTCGTGACACCCGCCCCAACCCTACGAGTGGAAAGAACGCTGCTGCGTGAGTATGGCGGCCTGCTGGCGGCGATTGATGAGGTCGGCCGAGGGGCACTTGCTGGGCCCGTAAGTGTTGGCGTTGTGGTCATTTCAGCCCAAACGGGGGCCGCGCCCGAAGGGGTGCGCGATTCAAAATTGCTATCCGAGCAACGTCGAGTTGAGTTGGCGCCGCTTATTGCGAATTGGTGCGTGGCGTATGTGGTTGGCCATGCCACTAACAATGAGATCGATGCTATCGGCATTATTGCCGCACTTCGGCTTGCCGGTCGGCGAGCACTTGTTCAGTTGTCAAGTGCGGGCGTTCAGCCGTCGGTGGTGTTACTTGATGGCAGTCACGACTGGCTCACCCCACCTCGATTAACTTTGTTCGACGATTTCACCGATGATTGGCAACCGCCGCCGGTGGTGATGAAGGTCAAGGCGGATATGACTTGTGCTGCGGTGGCAGCGGCAAGTGTCTTGGCCAAAGTTGAGCGCGACGCGCAGATGGTTACCCACGCTAAGGATTACCCGGGTTATGGCTGGGATGGCAATAAGGGTTACGCCGCACCTGAACACCTTTTGGCATTACGCGAAACTGGGACGACCCCGCTCCATCGGATCTCCTGGAATCTCCCCGGGGTCACCTAGTGGCATGGGTAACTAATCAGATATCGCTGGTAGTTATCCCCAAGGGCGCCCCATGTTGGTTCCCATCCACAGCTGCGTGAGCGTTGCTAGTAGTTAGGTGCCGCACCCGCGAGAGTGCGCGCAGGGGGTGGTGGTGGTGCTGCGAAAAGACGCACTCGGCCAATACGGCGAAGAAGTGGCCGCACGGTACTTAAGTGGTCTCGGGATGAAAGTGATTGAACGAAACTGGCGATGTGAGTGCGGTGAGATCGACATTGTTGCCAGTGAAGGTAACGCGCTGGTGGTGTGTGAAGTCAAGACTCGCAGTAGCGAGGCGTTCGGTAGCCCATTCGAAGCAATAACCCAACGCAAGCTTCGGCGGCTGCGGCAATTGGCTACCAAGTGGCTAGAAGCCCGTCAGGTCTATGCGCCGATGGTACGTATTGATGTGGTCGGAATTTTGCAGGGCGCGGTGGGACCGCCAGAAATCAAACACCTTCGTGGGGTTGAGTGATCGTGGTTGCGCAAGTACACGGAGTAGTGGTTTCGGGTGTTGCCGGATTGGTGATCCGCGTCGAGGTTGAAGTTGCTCAAGGCTTACCCAGTGTCGGAGTTATCGGATTAGCCGATGCCGCGGTGGGTGAATCCAAATGGCGCGTTCGCTCGGCAATTGGTAATGCTGGATGCAAGTGGCCGGCAGCACGCGTAACAATTGGCCTATCGCCGGCGGATATCCCTAAGCACGGCACCAGTTTGGATCTACCGATTGCAGTGGGGATCCTCCTCGCGACCGAGCAAATACCAGCTAGCTCTGCTCATGGTGCGACTTTTATCGGTGAACTGGGATTGGACGGCGAACTTCGCGCATTTCGGGCGGCCCTCCCGGCAGCAATCGCCGCACAGCGCTGCGGTATTAAACGCGTATATGTTGCGCCGGGCAGCGCCAGACAGGTCTGCGTAGTTCCTGGTGTCGAAGTCGTGGTTATCCGGGACCTAGCCCATCTGGTATCGGTACTGAGAGGTGAAGCGCCGCCCGATGACATACCTGAGGCCGAGCAATTCAAAGCTGCGACCCCTAGCTTTGATATGCGCGATATCCGCGGACATGCACACGGTCGTTTCGCACTTGAAGTTGCGGCCGCTGGTGGGCACCATCTCTCGCTCTTAGGCCCACCGGGTGTTGGTAAAACGATGTTGGCCGAACGGTTGCCAACCATCTTGCCCGATCTTGACGAGCAAACTGCAATTGACGTCACTTCAATTCACGCGGTTGCCGGAAGATTGCCGGCCGGTGCGGGCCTGGTAAGCCGGCCACCATTTCAAGCACCCCATCATTCGGCTTCAGCAACCGCGCTCCTAGGCACGGTTCGTGGCCACCGGACCATTCCGGGAGCGCTGACCCTCGCGCACGGCGGGGTGCTTTTTTTGGACGAAGCCCCTGAATTCACGCGTCCCAGTTTGGAGGGTTTGCGGCAACCGATGGAGTCCGGAGTTGTGCGAATAATGCGGGCCGCAGAAAGTATCGACCTACCTGCCAGATTTCAGTTAGTGATGGCCGCAAACCCCTGCCCATGTGGCCACGGAGTCGGTAAGGGCGCGTCATGTCGGTGCACGGCGATGGCAAAGCGTCGCTATACCGAACGCCTATCGGGGCCACTTCGAGATCGCATCGATATCCGCCTTGAAGTACTGCGCCCAACTATGGGTGAACTAGCCGCGCAGGCCGGTGATAGCAGTGCGCAGATTGCTGAACGCGTCGCTCTGGCTCGCACCAGAGCCGCAGTTCGATTTAGTGAGCTGCCGTGGTCGGTCAATGCCCAGTTACCGGCGGGGGAGTTAAGGCGAAAATGGGCTCCGGATGCCGGCGGGTGTGCGCTCTTGACCGAGGCGGAGCGTGGAGGGTTGAGCCTGCGCGGGGCCGATCGAGTATTGCGAGTGGCCTGGACCCTGGCGGATCTTTGTGAAGAGGTGGGGCCGGGCCGCGACCACATTGCGATGGCACTTGGCCTACGCGGTCCTGAGAGCGGGCCTAAAAATGATTGAGTCCGAAGTTGATGCGCTAGTTACTTTGGCGCATCTTGGTGAGCCTGGTGATCAAGTTCTCGGAGCCTATGTGCGAAAACTCGGGCCGGTGGCAGCGGTTGCGGCAATCACGGCACGCAAGAGTGGGCTCCGCGACGGAGCAGGCCTTCATGCGCGACTTGGACTCGCTGACCCGCAGGCAGCTCGTGAAAAGTGTCAACGCATCGGCGCGGAGATTATTACCCGCGGGACAATCAATTGGCCGACCCAACTTGATGATCTAGGCGATGGGGCCCCGTTCGCATTGTGGGTGCAAGGAGCGGCTGGCCTACGGCTCGCGGCGTTGCGGTCGCTGGCAGTTGTTGGTGCCAGAGCAGCAAGTTCATATGGTGAATCGGTCGGCCGCGACTGGTGTGCAACTTTTGCTGATGCTGGTTGGACAGTGGTATCGGGTGGGGCTTACGGAATTGATGCGGCGGCCCACCGAGGCGCCCTTTCAGCAGGTGGAATAACAGTATGTGTACTAGCCAGTGGAGTTGATGTTGCTTACCCGAGAGCCCATGAGGCGTTGATTGCCCGCATCGCCGATGAGGGGGTGGTGGTCAGTGAATCGCCGCCGGGTGAAGGGGTGCGCCGGCACAGGTTCTTAAGTCGCAATCGGATAATCGCGGCGTTGACTAGAGCAACGGTCGTTATCGAGGCTTCGGTGCGGTCAGGTACTACCTCAACGGCAAACGCGGCAGTGCAACTCAATAGGCACGTTTTAGCGGTGCCGGGTCCGGTTACGTCACCAATGTCAGCTGGCTGCCACAATCTGATTCGGGAGCAGGGCGCCATTTTGGCTTCATGCCCGGAGGATGTCCTTGAGGTACTCGGCCCTCTTTCAGTCTCGATCCCACGTGGTGGTCCTGATAAAAGATTGTGGGTCATACCCCAGAGGCCAACCGATGATCTCACCCCGCGGGAGGCGCGAGTCCTAGACGCATTCCCCGGTCGCGGTGAGGTTTCTTTGAACAAATTGGTCTGTGATGCTGGGATGAGCCCGATGGACGTCACCGCGGCACTTGGCATCTTGGCGATCGGGGGTTTTGTGCAGCCAAGTGGCATGAGTTGGGCCCGCACTGGGCGCGCCTGAAGCACCAACTCGCCCAGTGTTGTCACGATGGAGTCATGCCGGGTGAATTGACCGCACGAATTGACCTCGATGAGGCCTACTCGGGCTTCACGATTTATCTGCGCGATGAGCGGGGTCGAAGCCCGCATACGGTTCGCGCCTATTTAGCCGATCTTCGAGACCTCTTCAATTTTGCGATCGAGCGGGGCTGCAATAGCCCAAACGACATAACTTTGCCTTTACTTCGTGCATGGCTGGCATCACTGCACGGCGGAGGCCAGGCGAGGGCCACCATTGCGCGAAAAGCGGCATCAGCACGGGCTTTCACGGCTTGGGCGTTACGTCGCGGTTATACCGAAACCGATCTCGGTGTGCGCCTAGCTAGCCCGCAAGTATCACGCACTTTGCCAACCGTGCTAGATGTTGATCAAGCCACCGCGGTGATGGATCATGCGGGTGTTGCGAGCGATGACGGTGACCCACAGGCTGTTCGCGACCGCTGCGTCGTCGAGCTGCTGTATGCAACCGGGATTCGCGTCTCGGAGTTGTGCGGTATCGATATTCGTGACGTCGACCTTGGCCGACGCACTGTTCGAGTAATCGGGAAAGGTGATAAGGAGCGGGTGGTGCCATTTGGGGTGCCAGCGGCGCAGGCAATAAGTGCATGGCTTGAGGTACGTGAGCAACTGGCCAAGCCAGCGAGTGGTGAGGCGCTCTTTATTGGCGCTCGGGGCGGTCGACTGGATCAACGTGCGGTGCGCACCACGGTGGGGCGCCTAACTTTGGCTGCGGGTGTGCCGAAGCTCGCTCCACATGGTTTAAGGCACACCGCCGCCACCCACGTGCTGGAGGGCGGTGCGGATCTGCGCGCTGTGCAGGAGCTTTTGGGCCATGCCACGATGGCGACCACCCAGCGCTATACCCATGTATCGGTAGAGCGGCTGCGTAAGTCATTCGTGCAGGCGCACCCCCGAGCCGAAGACGATTCGGTTTAAGAACTGCTGGGCGTCTACTCAGTAGCAGTAACGGGTCCAGATATTCAGTGCCTGACTTAATCCCAAGATGTAAGCAGTGATCGGCGCAGTGGCCTCCGGTGGCGACCCAGCCGAGGAGTTGCCCGGCGCGCACGGTGTCTCCGGGGGCGACTAAGGCGCGCACCGGCTCGTAGGTGGATCGCAGCGCCCCGTGCTCGATTGAAATTACCGGCCGGCCCGCGATGGGGCTGGCAAATGCTATCGATCCGGGGCCGATGGCCCTAACTTCCTGGCCGGGCGCGGCGGCCAGGTCAATTCCGCGGGGCCCGGCCGACCACACCTTTTCGGGTGGGTCAAAGCCGGCAACCACGGCCACGGGCGAGACCGGCCAAACCCAAAAGGTGATGGCCAATGGAGCGATAAGTAAAGGTGTCATCTGCGGAGCCTGCTGGCAAAGGGGTGGTGTTGCTAGGAGCCCGAATTGGTCGGTGGGCGAGATAACGGCGGCCTGTGGATAAAGCACCAGTGGCTGCCCCCTAGGATAGTCCTAAATACGCACGGCTTTTCCTTGGCGCTCTTCCCTCATGGCCAAGGCCGACACGGCACGGTCCCACTTCGGTGGGAGCCCGACTCGGAAGTCGTCAGGGGCATCGGCCACCCGGCCGAAGCCAAGAACCGAAGCGCCGGTTACCCCGGCGCGCTGAAGGAGTGCTCTGCCATGGCTGTTGTGACAATGCGTCAACTGCTCGAAAGTGGTGTCCACTTCGGGCATCAGACCCGTCGCTGGAACCCAAAGATGAAGAGATTCATCTTCACCGAGCGCAACGGGATCTACATAATTGATATTCAGCAGTCGCTGTCTTATATCGATCGCGCCTATGAATACGTCCGCGAGACAGTTGCCCACGGCGGCAGCATTATGTTCGTTGGCACCAAGAAGCAGGGCCAAGAGGCTATCGCTGAGCAGGCCACGCGCGTTGGCATGCCATATGTCAATCAGCGTTGGCTCGGCGGCATGCTAACTAACTTCAACACAGTTTCGATGCGCCTTCGTCGCATGAAGGAACTTGAGTCGATCAACTTTGAGGACGTCGCTGCATCAGGATTAACCAAGAAAGAACTTCTCATGATGCGTCGCGAGAAGGACAAGTTGGTAAAGACCCTTGGTGGTATCCGCGATATGACCAAAATCCCTAGCGCGGTGTGGATCATTGATACGAATAAGGAACATATTGCGGTAGGCGAGGCGCATAAGCTCGGTATCCCCGTGATCGCTGTCCTCGACACCAACTGCGACCCTGATGTTGTCGATTTCCCAATCCCGGGAAATGACGATGCCATTCGCTCGGTCGCACTACTCACGCGTGTTATCGCTGATGCAGTGGCTGAGGGCCTGATGGCCCGCGCCGGTCGCGCGATCGCTGATGCCGAAAGCACCGAGGAGCCACTTGCCGAGTGGGAGCGCGAGTTGCTCGCCGGCCCAAGTTCCGAAGACGTAACTGTAGTTGCAGACACCGAGGCCGCGCCCGTCGTAGTCGTCGAAACCGAAGTTCAATAAGCGAAAGGGAACCAAGATCACCATGGCGAATATCACCGCCGCAGAAGTTAAGAAGCTCCGCGACGCCACGGCCGCCGGAATGATGGAGTGCAAGCGTGCCCTCGAAGAAGCCGATGGCGACTTCGACAAGGCTGTTGAGATTCTCCGTATTTCTGGTGCCGCGAAGGCTGCCAAACGCGGTGCCGAACGCACTGTTTCCAATGGGCTAGTTGCCGCCGACGGTAATGCGATGATCGAGTTGCTCTGCGAGACCGACTTCGTTGCCAAGAGTGCTGACTTCCAGGCACTTTCGGAATCGATTGTTAAAGCTGCCGCTGCTGGCCAAATTGGTGATAGTGCCGCCTTGGGTGCGGCAAGCCTTGCTGATGGCCGCACGGTGGGCGAAGCTATTGCCGAATTGGCCGGTGTTATCGGCGAAAAGATAGAGCTAGGCAAAGTGGTGGTACTTACTCCACCGGTGGCTTTGTATCTGCACCGTCGAGCCTCTGACCTACCCCCGCAGGTTGGCGTGCTTGTTGCGTATGCGGGTGACGAGGAAGCAGCACGTGGTGCTGCAATGCAGGTCGCCGCAATGCGGCCGCAGTTCGTGACGCGCGATGAGGTGCCGGCAGATGTTGTCGAAAATGAGCGCCGAATCGCCGAAGCAACCGCCAAAGAAGAAGGCAAGCCCGAAGCTGCACTGCCGAAGATCGTCGAAGGCCGGGTAAACGGGTTTTATAAAGATACCGTGCTACTAGAGCAACCCAGCGTCGTTGATAACAAGAGGTCGGTGGCTGAGGTGCTTGGTGATGCCAAGACAACGGTTACGGCATTTGCCCGCTTTGAGGCTGGTCAGTCCTAGGTTCAACGAGTTTCGACGCAATCGGGCGGGAGGATCAAGTAGATGGCTCCAACAAGTAACCCGGGTGCGGTTCAACCGTCCCTTGACGGCACCATTGAGATTTGGCCGAGTGCTCCTGTGGGCGGCTGGTCCCGAGTGCTTTTGAAACTCTCGGGTGAGGCTTTCGCCGGCTCGGGTGCACTCGGTGTTGACCCTGATGTGGTTTCTTCAATTGCGCGCCAGATTGCTGATGTAGTTCGCGGGGGTACTCAAGTCGCGGTTGTCATCGGCGGGGGTAACTACTTCCGCGGGGCCCAATTGTCAGAACGCGGCATGGATCGAGCGCGCGCTGACTACATGGGCATGCTGGGAACGGTAATGAATTGCCTGGCCTTGCAAGATTTCTGTGAAAGGCAAGGTATCGAGACCCGAGTGCAAACCGCGATCGCTATGGGTCAGGTTGCTGAGCCTTATGTGCCAAGGCGCGCAATCCGACATCTCGAAAAGGGCCGCGTTGTTATTTTCGGTGCCGGATTAGGGCAGCCCTATTTTTCGACCGATACCACCGCAGCCCAGCGGGCGCTCGAGGTCGGGGCTGAAGTTGTCCTGATGGCAAAGGGAGTCGACGGTGTTTATGATGATGATCCCCGTACCAATCCGAAAGCTACCCGGTATAAAACATTGACCCCGGCCGAGGTTCTAAATAGAAACCTCAAAGTTGCTGATGCCACCGCAATAAGCTTGTGCCAAGATAACAAACTCCCGATAGTGGTTTTCAATCTTTTAGTTGAAGGCAATATCGCCCGCGCTGTTCGCGGCGAAACCATCGGGACTTTAGTTTCTGCGGCAATTTGATGTACAAAATACTGAGTGCTATTTATGGGTAAAGGAGTGCAACGTGAGTGAGCAAATTGACCTGATACTTCTTGAGGCCGAGGAGAAGATGGACAAAGCCATTGCCGTGGCGCGCGAGGATTTCTCGACGATCCGCACCGGCCGGGCCACCCC
>CAMDKJ010000045.1 GCA_945900705.1 Bifidobacterium breve
GCCTTCAATTCGCGAGAGCGCAATCCGCGAGGCAGCAAGGATCGCTTGTGCGGTGACTAACTCAAGGGCTCGGCGCTCACGCCTAGCGATCGCGTTCACGCGGGCCTGACGCTCGGCCCCCGCAGCGCGTTCAAGTTGCTCAGCCCTAATCCCTACCGCGCCTACCCGCTCTTCTCCGGTGCGAAGTGCGAGACGGGCATCAACCTCATCTTGCCGCGCACCGGCGGCCTGCCCGGCGAAAATTTCACGCTTGTCGCCGGCCAGGTCATCGGCAGGCTCGATCTCGGCACCGGCGAGCCGAGCTTCCATGGTCGAAAGGTTTTGTTGGTCCAGCTCATGGGCCGCCTCGGCGGCGGCACGTGCAAGTGTCAACCGTTCGGCCTCAGCATGGGCTGAACGAGCTGCTTGGCCCAACTGGCCCAGTTGCTCGGCGACAGCAGCCATCCGAGCGTCAGACTCGTGCAGGCGATTAAGTGCCCCCTCGGCAAAATCTGAAGCCGTGCTTTGCACATTACGAGCGGCAACCAGATCAAACCGGGCACGTTCGAGGTCGTGGGTGGCGACAACCAAATCACGCGCCGTTTGGTCGTGGGCCGCCTGCACCTCAAGCAGACTTTGGGTATCAGCTGATCCACCGTGCACCACGCCGGCCGCGAAGATATCGCCGGCTTGGGTAACAAAGACCAGGTCAGGGTAACTGCGCTGCGAATCTGCAGCAGTGCGCACATCTGATACCAGCACGCAGTTCATTAACAGGCGGTCAACGACCGCGCGCAGATTATCCTCGCACCGAACCGAGGCACGTAACCATGAGCCAACCGGCGGCGCACCCACCGGAGCCGGCCCGGCCCCAGCTCCATCAGCCAGTACCAATGCCGCGCGACCAGCATCTTGCTCTTTTAGGAGCACGACCGACTGCACGGCAGCATCGACGCCACGAACCACGACTGCGTCGGCAACGTCACCAAGTGCTGCAGCGACCGCAGCTTGCGCACCATGTTCAATCTGCAGCAACCCGGCCAACGGGCCGAGTACCCCGGGAACCCGCTGAGTTGATGCTATGAGCACCGAAGCGGCATCTTTGCGCGAAAGCCCCAGCTCGAGTGCATCAAGTCGCGCCGCGAAGGCAGCACGCTCACGCTCCCCGACCGACTCGGCGGTTCGTAGTTGCTCAACAGCGCTATCTGCACGTTCGAGCGCCGCCAAGGCCAGCTCATATTCCTGGTCAAGGCCGACCTCACCTTGGTTTAAACCGGCAACTTGAATTTCGATGGCCTGGAATTCACCCTGTGCATGTTCGCCGCGCTCTTTAGCTTCGGCTATCGAAGCGGTGAGCCGTTCGATCTCACCGGATCTGGTCTGGGTTCTCGATCGCGCCGCATCAACCTGGCCGCGCAACTTTGCCAGCCCTTCACGACGGTCCGCAGCAGCCCGGTCGGCCGCGGTAACCCGCCGCTCCTCAAGGAGCAACGCCTGTTCGGCATCGAGGCGCCGAGCCTCAGCCGCTGCGAGCACCTCGCGAGCGGCTTCAACCTCGCGGTTAAGTTCAAACTCTTGTTCGCGCAGCAATCGTGCTTCGGCATCGATTTGCTCCGGGTCGCGGCCTGACGCTTCTTCTTGGGCCTCGGGCTGCAAATTGCGCACCCGCTCGGTAGCAAGTTGAACCAACCCATGGAAGCGCTCGCGAAGGCCACTTAATCCAAACCAAGTCTCCTGCGCATCCACCAAGTGCGGAGCTTCCTGCAGCACCGCGGCTTCGGCTTCGGCCTCTTGGGTTCGCATTTCGGCTAGGACGGCCTCAGCTTTCCCTTGGCGTTCACGGAGGGCGGTCTCATCAGCTACTTCGGCCGCCAAAAGGTTCCGTAAGACTGTTAAGTCATCAGCCATTAAACGCAATCTGGCATCACGCACATCCGATTGGATGACCACCGCTCGGCGCGCAACCTCCGCTTGGCGCCCAAGGGGCTTCAATTGGCGGCGCAGCTCATTGGTTAAGTCGGTTAAACGGGTTAGGTTCGCACCCATCGCATCTAGTTTGCGCAGGGCTTTCTCCTTGCGCTTGCGATGCTTCAATACTCCGGCGGCTTCTTCGATGAATCCACGGCGATCCTCGGGCGTGGCCTGTAAAATCGAGTCAAGTTGCCCTTGACCGACGATGACATGCATTTCACGGCCGATCCCGGAGTCACTTAGTAACTCCTGGACATCAAGGAGCCGGCACTGCTCACCGTTAATCGCGTACTCCGAGCCACCATTACGAAATAAGGTGCGCGAGATAGTGACTTCGGTGTATTCAATCGGCAATGCCCCATCGGAGTTGTCAATCGTTAATTGCACCTCGGCGCGACCGAGTGGGGCCCGGCCCGAAGTGCCGGAGAAGATAACGTCCTCCATTTTTCCGCCGCGCAGTGACTTGGCCCCTTGCTCGCCCATGACCCAAGCCAGGGCATCAACAACATTTGACTTACCCGAGCCGTTCGGGCCCACCACACAGGTCACGCCCGGTTCGAAATGCAGGGTCGTCGAAGAGGCGAAGGATTTAAAGCCCTTCAAAGTCAAGGTCTTAAGGTGCACATTTCTCCGCTGGTCGGGCGCGGGGAAGGCGCTGAGGACGAGTTCATCACACCTTATCTTGAGGGCGCGGTCCCTTACCCTTCCGCTGGCACCGCGGGCAAGAAAAACTTGATCGGCCCATAAATTTCTCCCGGCGAATGAGGCTTCCGCAATGCCCGCAGGGCTCACCTTCTTGGCCATAGGCGCTCAAAGACCGGTCAAAGTAGCCGCTCTCGCCGTTGACATTGACATAGAGCGCATCGAAACTGGTGCCACCCTGAGCTAGTGCTTCGGCCATCACGGCCTTGGCATGCCCTAGTAACTCGCTGATTTTCGTCGGTGTCAGGCCCCCGGTTAACCGGCGACCGTGTAATTTGGCCCGCCACAGGGCTTCATCGGCGTAAATATTGCCAATCCCGGAAACCACCGATTGGTCGAGCAGGGCCCGCTTGATCTCCGTGTTTTTTGCCCGGATCCGGGCCACACCTGCCGCCTCGTCGAAAGCTGGGTCAAGCAGGTCGGGGGAAATATGACTGATGATGTCCGGGAGCCGCCCACCACCACCATCGGAAACCAGCCGGGCGGACATCACCCCACCGAATGTGCGCTGGTCAACAAAGCGCAATTGGGGCCCATTATCAGCGAACCGAAAGCGCACTCTGAGGTGTTTTTCATCGGGCACGGCACTAGAGCGCACCAGCAACTGGCCGCTCATGCCCAAATGGGCGACGAGTGCGATATCTCCACCCGAGAGCGGAAGCCATAAATACTTGCCGCGCCGACTGACACACCTGATGCGCTCGCCGAGTAAATCATCAGCCAAGGACCCAATATTGCGTCGCACCGCTCTGGGGTGCAGTACCTCAACCTGGCTAATAACACGGCCGGTTACCTGCTCGGCGAGCCCCCGCCGTACGACTTCAACTTCTGGCAGTTCAGGCATTTCACGGTGCCGGCTTCATCAACTGCTCATACGCAACTTCCGCTGCCTGCTGCTCTGCAAGTTTCTTAGATCGGCCCCAGCCCTCACCGATGACGTCAGCACCTACTCGCACCCGAGCATGGAACTCTTTTTTGTGATCGGGCCCGCTATCGCTGACGAAATACTCCGGAAGCCCGAGGTTTGCGTTCGATGCAGCTTCTTGTAGTGAGGTCTTCCAATCAAGGCCCGCACCAAGGTCAGCTGAGCGTTCAATAAGTGGGTCGAAGCGATGGTGGATGAGCTCCCCGGCTACTTCAATTCCGGCTGACAGGTACGTTGCCCCTATTACGGCTTCCATGGCGTCGGCGAGTATCGAAGACTTATCTCGCCCACCGGTTGTCTCCTCGCCGCGCCCCAATAACAGGTAGTCACCAAGATCGAGCTCCCGCGAAACACCCGCGAGTGCCCGTGAATTGACTACGGCTGCACGTAGTTTAGCCAATTGCCCTTCGGGTAAATCCGGGAAAGTTCTATACAAAGTGTCGGTGACTAAAACACCGAGCACCGCATCTCCGAGAAACTCCAGCCGCTCATTATGCGGCAGCCCGCCATGTTCGTATGCGTATGAGCGGTGCGTAAGCGCTTGGTTCAGGAGGGCTAGGTCGATCGATACCCCAAGGTTGGTGGCCAAGTGGGCCAAGTTTTCGTCGCGGCCTCGCTCACTGCGGTTGCGTGCGTTGCTCATGAGGTTGTTCGCACTTCAGCGCCACTTAACCTGTCAACGAGTTGAACGAGTTCACCAAATGTTTGAACCTCGCAAATATCGGCGTCAGTAAATTTCACTTCAAAGCCAAGGCCCTGGGCTGCCTCAAAAATCGCCCGCGCCAGCATGACCCACACTTGGTCAATTGGGCCAAAGGAGCTGAGCGGGGTATCGGGGCGAACAGCGAATGTTGCCTCATGCTCGAACACGCGCGCCAACGCTCCTGCTACCAGTTGCTCATTCACTTGATTCGCTCCAGCAAAGTGGAAAATGTCCGTTGGGTTAAACCAATTAGATCGGTTTTCGCCGCACGTGCCGCTAATCGAATACAAGCGGCTATCTCATTTGGACGACCGGCGCCATGGCCAATCACGGTGATGCCATTAACTCCGAGCAGCATTCCCGCAGCAAAGTCACCGGTCGCGGTGCCGGCGACCACCGCGCGCGCTGGCTTCGAATCGCCATAAGCAAGTGCCATCTGCTGGGCCGCCCACCCGACCGCACCTTCAATGCCCTTCAACAAGACATTACCGGTGAATCCGTCGGTGACAACGACTTGCGCTCGCGCCCCAGACGCCACGTCATGGCCTTCAACCGAACCGGCATACCTAACCCCGAGCGCCGGAAGTCGATCCTGCATCAAGATATGCGCCGCCACGCGCAGCGAATCGCCTTTGCCAGTCTCGCTGCCAATATTGAGTAACCCCACCGCAGGGTCAGTTATCCCTAATGCGGTTGCATAACACCAACCTGCCATCGCAAATTGGGTCAACACATTCGCGGTGGCTTCAGGGGATGCACCCACGTCTACGAGGACAACCGGGCTCAGAGTTGACGGTAGTACTACAGCCAGGGCCGGACGTGACATCCCATCAACTCGACCACATGACAAAACTGCCGCGGCAACGGAAGCACCGCTATGGCCCACCGAAACCCACGCATCAACTTGGCCAGCGCTAACCGCGCCAGCGGCCACCATGACACTTGATTCAGGATGCGCCCGGACATAGGCCAATGGATCGCCATCCATCGGCACCCCGGAGGCAGCACTCACAATGGTCAGCCGCGGCTGCTCGGCGATATCGATAGCACGCGCGGCAAGAAGTTCGATCGCGAGAGTGGGCGGGCCCACGAGGACGAGGTCGATGTCGAGTGCGTCAAGATCCAACGCCGCCACGGCATCGGCCACGACCTCGGGGGCACCGTCGCCGCCCAAGAGATCTAGGGCGACACGGGCCATGATCAGACGTCCAGCACGCGTCGCTTGGCGTAGGTGCCGCAGGTCGGGCACGCGGTGTGAGCCAGGCGCTTTTCCTTGCAGCGGACGCAGGTCACCAAGGTAGGCAGGGTGGCTTTCCACTGCGAACGGCGGTGGCGGGTGTTAGAGCGCGAGGTTTTGCGCTTCGGTACTGGCACGGTGTCCTCTTTCTTGGTTAACTTTGGTCTTCGGTTAAGTCTGGTTGTCGCAAGGCAGAAAGTGCAGCCCACCTTGGATCAAGCTGTTCGTGCAGGTGCCCTGGATTGTCGTCGAGCTTGATCCCGCAGACTGAACACAGGCCTGCACAATCGCTTTGACACACCGGTGCTAGCGGAAATCCCAGCACCACCGCATCTCGCAGCGTGGCTTCCAGATCGATCATGTCATCCTGAAGTTTCGGCAGCGGGTCTTCGTCTTCATCACCGGGTTCTTCGACCACCGCGCCACGAGCATCTGTGGCGGGATAAACGAATAACTCGTTGAACTCAATCACTTCGTCCCAGCTAGTTGGATCTAGACACCGAGCGCACTCGGCGTCAACATGCACATCCGCTGATCCGAAGACCAATACTCCTTCCATGACCGACTCCAGCCGCAGCTCAAGTTCGACCGGTGAGCCAGGAAGGACTCGAGCTAGTGCCACCCCCATGTCGACCGGGCTAGGAACCGTCCGGGTTACCGTGACCATCGACCCGGGCCTGCGAGGCAGGTTCAAAGCCCGGGTGTCAAGCACCAGCGGACTTCGAGGGTCGAGGCCGGTCACTGCACCCCTGTCGGATTAGCACGGTTGGTCATGGCGAAACCACAGCTTCTGGCTGAAGGATACCCTCAGGAGGATACCGCTTCGGTGCTGCAGACATAAAATCGGACATATCGCCCACGGTTTGGGGCCACTGAATCAGCGTTGGTCGTCGTAAATCTCATCCAGCGCTGCGTGCGAGGGCTCGGGGGCTAAATCCTCATAAACCTGGGCCCGAAGCCGCTCGCGCCCGCGATCGACGGTCTGCAAAGTTTTGTTTAGGGCGATTTCGAAAGTGGCCAACTTGGCATCGATGTAGTCATCGGTCTCCATCCGCATCCGGGACGTATCTTCAGCCGCCTCCGCCCGCATGGCTTGGGACTCCCCCACCGCCGCCAAATAAACCTCGTGTTCGGTGACCATGCGATCGGCTTCACCCCGAGCTCGCTCCAATAACCGGTCGGCTTCGCGGCGACCATCTTGAACCACGGCCTCGCGGTCAGCGAGGAGTTCATCAGCGCGCGCCACCGACTCAGGTAGTAACTGCCGAATCTCATCGATGAGATCAAGTACCTGAGCCCGGTTCACCAAGCAAGATGCCGAAAGCGGCATCGCCTTAGCGTCCTCGATCAGGACGGCGAGTTCGTCTAGCCGTTCTTGGACGTCCAAATCATCTCCTCGTCATAGCCTGATTTCTCAGCCTATTGTGCCCGAAATCTTCGCTCGGAGCTGCTCCAACACGAGGTCAGGCACCAACCCGGTCACATCTCCGCCGTATGTGGCAAGTTCTTTAACCAAACTTGAGGATAAATAGCTATAAAGGGGGTTGGTCGAGATGAACACGGTTTCAACCCGGCTAAGCCGGTAATTCATCTGAGCCATCTGCAATTCATAGTCGAAGTCACTGACGGCACGAAGCCCCTTGACGATGACTGGAGCATCATGGTCACGGCAGTAGTCGACAAGTAGCCCGTGGAATGAATCAATCTTCACATTAGGGAGCGGAGCCACCACTTCCTTCAGCATATCGATGCGCTCTGCAACGGTAAACAAACTCGACTTCGTCTTGTTAATCAGCACCGCCACAATAACTTCATCGGCTATCTCAGCCGCGCGTTCAAAGACATCTAGGTGCCCATTTGTGCACGGATCAAAAGACCCGGGGCAGACCGCTCGGCGCATTGCCGACTCCTCACTAACTGATTAGAGCATTTTCAGGTGCTTGACCGTACCAAAGAGTCGTGTCGCCGTGCCGGCGTACTTGCAGAACCTCCCATGAATCCGGTAGCGGGGTTTGCTCATCTCCGGTGGGCCGTTCCACCACCACCAAGGCTCCAGCGGCCAGTAACCCCTTGTTCTCCAGCAACATCAGTACCTTGCTGATCTGAGCCGAGCCAACGTCATAGGGCGGATCAACAAAAACCAGCCCGAAGGGCGGTGCCCCGAGGCGTTCAAGAACGGCGCTGACATCACCGACTAGCAATTGCGCCCCTGGCAGTGCCACCGCGTTGATATTGGCACCAATGACTTCACCGGCAGCGCGTGCCTTTTCGATCAACACAACTCGGTGCGCACCGCGGCTCAAGGCCTCGAGCCCGAGAGCTCCCGTACCCGCATAAAGATCAAGTGCCGAAAGTTCGGTCCAGTTGATCCCTACTTTCAGTAAGTGCGCCGACACTGCCGAGAACAAAGACTCCCGGACCCGATCAGCGGTGGGTCTGGTGTCTTTCTTTGGCACGGCAAGGCGCCGCCCCTTAGCCGCCCCGGCGATGATTCGGGTCATGCTTTCTCCAGGAATTCAGCTTGTTCATCGGCAATAAGTGAACTAATTGCAAGTTTCAAGGCCCCGTGCGAAGTTAGCTCTGCATCACTTTCGACTATTGCATGCGCGGCATTACGCGCGCGATCGATGATGCCTTCATCACGCACTACTTCAAGGAGTCGAAGTGAACTGCGCCGACCCGACTGAACCGAGCCAAGAACATCGCCCTCACGGCGCATCTCTAAATCCAACTGCGATAACTCAAAGCCATCGGTCGTTGAAGCAACGGCGAGCAGTCTTTCGCGAGATGGACTGCCCGCGTCCGCATCGGTTACTAGTAAACACAAACCCGGCAGGTCACCGCGCCCAACCCGACCACGCAACTGATGGAGCTGCGAAATGCCGAAGCGATCCGCGTCCAAAATGATCATCGTGGTGGCATCTGGAACATCAACCCCAACTTCGATGACCGTGGTTGCCACCAACACGTCGATACCGTCTGAACGTGCAGTATCGGCGAACCTAGTCATCACATCCTCTTTCGCATCACCGCTCATTCGGCCATGCAGCATTTCGACTCGAAGATCTGGCAAATCGAGGGCGAGAGCCTGCGCGACAGTTAAAACCGAAGCGATCGACGTCTCACTTGGATCATCGCCTACCTCATCTTCTTTGCCCTCGACACCGATACCTTCGCCGCCGATGCCCTCGTCACCGATACGCGGACACACGACGAATACCCGGTGATTTTGGGCCGCCTCCTCCTTGACCCGCTCCCACGCTCGTATCAGGTGTCCGGGCTGTTCGCGGGTGGAGATGACATGGGTGGCGATCGGGGTGCGCCCGGCAGGGAGTTCAGCCAGCGTAGAAATATCTAAGTCCCCAAAAACTGTCATCGCAACAGTTCGCGGAATTGGCGTCGCCGTCATGACCAGCACATGAGGCCGGGTGCCATCACGGGCTTTGGCTGCAAGTGCTGCGCGTTGCTCCACTCCAAAACGATGTTGCTCATCGACCACAACCAGGGCAAGATCGCGAAACTCAACGGTGTCTTGGATAAGGGCGTGGGTACCGACAACTATCCCAGCGTCACCGGTGATGACATCTAGGAGCTCAACCCGACGCTGCGCGGTGCGCTGTGATCCGGTAAGCAATGCCACCCGGGTGCCATCATCGGCACCACCTAGGCGTCCGCGTTCTGCCAATGGACCCAACAAGTTTCGAATAGATCGATAATGCTGCGCTGCAAGGACTTCAGTGGGCGCCAAGAGCGCCGCCTGCCCACCAGCATCAACGACCGACAACATGGCGCGCAAAGCCACAATAGTTTTACCGCTACCAACATCTCCCTGCAGTAAGCGGTGCATCGGGTGGGTGCCAGCCAAATCCATTTCAATCTCTGCACCCACCGAGTTTTGCCCAGCGGTGAGCACAAACGGAAGCTGCTTATCGAATGCGGTGAGCATCGGGCCGTCGAACACCGAACGCGAGGTCGCGGTGAGGTGTGCCATTTGCTGTCGCCGCTGGGCAAGAACCACTTGCAGTACGAATGCTTCCTCAAATTTAAGTCGCGCCCGCGCCACTCCAACTTCGGCAAAATCCGCGGGTCGGTGGATCAGGCGAAGTGCCAGCGTTAGATCCGCTAATCCTTCGGTCACTCGCACCTGTTCAGGTATCGGGTCGGCAACTTCACCCAACGTATCAAGAACCATCCGCACCGCGCCAGCAATCTGCCAGGAGGTCAAGGAGCCGGTGGCCGGATAAACCGGAATGAGTGCCCCCGCGAATGCTGCGATCGCCTCAGGATCATCGTCCACTCCCTCGGGAAAGAGCAGAAATTGGGGATGGGAAAGTTGCCGCTTATTGCGGAACGAGGAAACCTGGCCCGAAAATAAACCGCTACGCCCTGCCCGCATCTCGCGTTCGCGCCAAGCCTGATTAAAGAAAGTCACCGAAAGGCGGCCTTTACCATCGGTAACCACCACTTCAACAATTGAGCCGCGGCGCTGTTTCATCGGGCGCACAGTCACCGACTCGATTTCGGCAACTACTGTCACCGATTCTCCGTCGGTCAAAGTAGATAGATCTGTTAGTTCACCACGTTGGGCGTAGCGGCGCGGATAGTGACGCAGCAGGTCATTGACCGTGGCCATTCCGAAGGATTTGGCGAGTACCTTGGCGGTCTTACCGCCCACCACCCCCTCGAGTGGACGTTCGAGGTCACCGGATGTCATTCGACTCCGATGATCAGCGGCCAGAGCGGTTGCCCACCGTCATAGCTGCTTATTTCGACAAGTGGAAATTCATGCTGCACCCATTCGGGGATACCGTCAGTGATTTCACGGCCCGCTTCAAGTCCCGAAACTAAAGTAACGAGCTCACCACCCACGGCCAACATGCCACGAAGGAGTTCGCGGATGACGGTGACAACATCCTTACCAAGTACCACGATGTCGCCGTCGACCAGACCTAGAACATCACCAATTTGGCATGGGCCGACCGTGGTCAACGCCTCACGAACAGCGATGGTCACCGCGCCGTAACGAGTGGCCCCGGCCACACGTGTCATTGCCACCACATCATCTTCGAAACGAGCACTATCTTCATG
>CAMDKJ010000046.1 GCA_945900705.1 Bifidobacterium breve
AGCCCAGCAACAAGCCGTAACCGATACTTATAACGCGCTGGTGAATGTGCCCCATGTTGCGTCGGTCACCGATCCCTTCGCTAACGCCGCTTCCGGCTTAGTCAGTGCCGATGGAACTTACGCCTTCATCCCGGTGCTACTTGATATTGATAGTGGCCAACTTGATGAGGCAACTGCACAGGTTGTTTTTGATGCCGCCACAAAACCCGCCAATGCGATTGGAATGGAAGTTGCTGTCGGCGGCCCGGTTGGTGCCGCTCTTTCAAAGCAGTCCACCGAATCGAGTGAAGTAATTGGCCTGCTGACCGCAATGTTGATCATGGCCTTTACTTTCGGGTCGCTCGTCGCCATGGGCCTTCCGATCCTGACAGCGGTCTTTGGACTCGCTATAGGGGTTGCGACCATCGGTCTCATTGGCCACCTAATTGATATCCCAACCATCGGGCCAACCCTTGCCACCATGATCGGCTTGGGTGTCGGTATTGATTACGCACTGTTCCTTGTGACAAAACACCGAGCACAAGTCCGACAACAGCAGATGGCCATTAAGGATTCGATAGCTGAAGCCGTAGCCACCAGTGGCGGAGCCATCGTGTTTGCTGGGGGCACGGTCATAGTCGCCCTGCTCGCCCTTGCTGTTGCCCAGATTCCGTTTGTTACTTCACTCGGATACGCATGTGCGGTAGCAGTGTTCACCGCAGTACTCGCATCACTAACTCTCTTACCCGCGATGCTGGCCATTCTTGGCCGCGGGGTCGATCGACTCGCCCTCCCAGCCTTTATGCAGCCACGAGCAAAAGAGCCAGACGCAACTTTTTGGGCCCGATGGGCCGCGATGGTGGTCAGGCACCCAGCAATTTCATGCGCGGTCGCCATGGTGATCATGGTGCCGTTGATCATCCCGCTGTTCACCTTGACCCTCGGTCAATCCGATACCGGAGTCAGTTCAACTAGCACGACCCAACGCGAAGCCTTCGATCTGATTTCAGCAGGCTTTGGCCCCGGCTACAACGGCGCACTCGTTGTTTCAGTCCTAATGGACCCCCCGGCGCAACCAAGTTCTCAATACACGGCTGACTACGACCAAGCGACTTCAATGCAAACTGACCTTGAGTCAACCCAGCAAACACTCACCGACCAGGCCGATTCACTTACCGCGCAACAAGAAGACCTGCAATCGCAAGAAGATGACCTAAATGCCCAGGCGGCAACATTGGAACAAGAACAGGCCGACCTCCAAACCCAAGTTGATGCTTTGAACGTCCAAAAGGCTGCGCTTGAGAAGCAGCAGGCCGATCTCCAAACCCAAGGCGCGGCCCTCTCGAAGCAGGCTGATGATCTTCAAAAGCAGGCCGACTCACTAACTAAGCAGGCCGCTGATTTACAAAAACAGGCCGACTCTCTGACTGCGCAACAACAAGCCGCGCAGCAGCAGGCTGCCGCCCAAGCACAAAGTGGAGCCGATCCGGCAACAGCCAGCGCCAATCTTGCAGCCTTGCAGCAGACCCAGGCCTCCCTTACCGCGCAGGCAAATGATCTAACTAAACAGGAAGCCGACCTAAAAGCACAGCAGGATGAATTGAATAAGGAGAAGGCCGACCTTGAAGCGCAACAGGCCGACCTACAAAAGCAGGCCGATGCACTAACCAAACAGGGCAACGAGCTACAGGCTCAGGCTGACGACTTAACCGCTCAGGGCGCAGACCTGCAAGCCCAAGCCGACTCGCTTCAGGCCCAGGGCGATGACCTTCAGGCGCAAGGGGATCAGCTGCAGGCCCAGGCAGATGACCTAACCGCCCAGCAGACCGCAGCCGAGCAAGAGCAACAGGACGCCTTGGCCCTCCAAGATGACCTGACAGCTCAGGTAACAACCGCAGGTGGTGATTCTCGAGCCACCGACCCGCGGATTGTTAAACTTCAAGACGCACTCGCAACACCAAGTGGCGTCCAACGGGTAATTCCGCCGATGGTCAATGACGCAGGTACCGCCGTCGTAATTAGCGTAATCGCCACCACGCGGCCGGCCGATCCTGCTACCGCGCAATTAGTGGATCAACTTCGAAGTGAAGTCATCCCACCAGCCCTGAGCCCAGGGATGCAAGCTGATGTCGGCGGTAATACCGCTAACAACGTCGATCTAGCAACTGTTATCACCGAAAAACTCCCCTTGGTGATACTCACCGTTATCGCGCTTAGCTTCTTACTTCTCCTTATCGCATTCAGGTCTTTGCTGATCCCGGTGCAAGCGGCAATCACAAACCTGCTCTCGGCTGCTGCCGCATTTGGTGTGGTAACAGCGGTGTTCCAATGGGGTTGGGGCCTAGACCTAATTGGTCTGTCTTCTCCGTATGGCACCGTGCCTATCGCAAGCTTTGTGCCATTGATGATGTTCGCGGCGCTTTTTGGGCTGTCAATGGACTACGAGGTTTTCTTCATTAGTCACGTACAAGGCCTACATGGCAAGGGCATGGCGCACAAGGATGCGGTGCGTTCTGGGCTAGCTTCCAGTGCGAAAATTATTTCAGCCGCCGCCTTGATCATGATCGCCGTATTTGGCAGCTTTATCCTCATTGATGATCCGATCATTAAACAATTCGGAGTTGGCCTGTCTGTTGCGGTGGCACTCGCCGCGCTACTTGTCCTGCTGCTTGCGCCCGCGATGCTCACCTTGTTCGGCGAGCGCACCTGGCAACTGCCCAAATTCCTAGACAAAATCCTTCCGGATCTAGACCTTGAGGGTAATAAGCGAAGTAGCAACGTTTTAGTGCCAGCAGGCGCTAGCGCAAAAGATGCACCCGGTAGCCCACCGGAGTGATCGAACATCTAGCTGCAGTAGTTGCGGTTCAGGCACCGGTTGTCGACGGCCTGAACCGCTGATCCTAGGCTGATGCGGGGTAGCGCACCCTTGGATCATGCCCAGCGATTCTCTTAACCGGCGCACCGCGTCGGGCGGTCTCCATGACACCCCAACCATTCTTTTTCGCAATATTCAAGAGCTGGGTATTTGGGTTAACCACCACCGGCATCCCGACACTCGCTAGCAGTGGTAGATCATTGATCGAGTCCGAGTAAGCCCAAGACATGTCTAGCTCCAAGCCGTGGATCGCGGCCTGATCTATCACCAATTTAACTTTGCCGGGCCCATGCGCGATTGCGCCGACCAAATTGCCGGTGTAGTGGCCGTCCCGCACTTCAGAGACTGTGCCGATGGATCCCGACATGCCAAGCTCCCCCGCTATCGCCGAGGCAAGTTCTATTGGGCTTGCGGTAACCAGCCATGTCGCAATCCCATGAAGCTGAAAACGGCGAAGCTCATCCAAGACATCAGGCACGAGAATCGATGGCAGCTTCTTGCGTACAAATTCGCTGGTCACCGCGAGCATCGCATCTTCGCTGCGCCCTGCCACTAGGGCAAGTGCTCGGGCGGCCGCGGAAGTCGAAACACCTTCTGGCTCTGCGCGGCGCACGATGAAGGACATCTCCTGCCGCGCAAAGCGCATGACCTCCCTTCGCGGGATCACTTTCTTGCGGACCAGATCGCAGGCGAGGTGGTACAGCGAGGATCCACGTACGAGCGTGTTGTCCAGATCAAAGAAAGCCGCCATTGCCATGGCCTAATCATTACTTCACTCGACGCGGTGACACCGACCTAACACTCAGAAAGCACACTGTTCACTCGAAATTTGCGGACACGACAACTACATGATTGATCGGTGACCGATTGACAAGTCTTACTTCATCTATGCGGGTAGCCATAGCTGCAGAGTCGTTCTTTCCTCGCGTCAACGGTGTCAGCAACTCCGTTGCGCATGTGGTCAAACACCTTAAATCAGAGGGTATTCCAGCGGAAATCATCGCTCCCGGGCTGTATCCGGGAAATGATTTCCACGGAACCCCGGTGCACCGCGTGCGTTCAGTGAACCTCCCCGGTGTCCATGACTTCGATATATCGATGACAACCACTTCTTCCATCATCGCCACCTTGGAGAAATTTCAGCCCACGCTGGTGCATTTGGCTTCACCCTTCGTGCTCGGATCGCGCGTTCTGCAGGCCTGCCGCATTCTCGATATCCCGACCGTCGCAGTATTTCAAACGGATGTCGCTGGGTATGCGCGTCACTATGGGCTGTCATCTATGTCATTTATTGCCGATGGCATTGTGCGCCGCATCCACTCCAGTGCCACCATAAACTTGGCCCCTTCCACATCGGCCCAAAACTACTTACAGGGCCTCGGGATTAGCCAACCACTGCTGTGGGGCCGCGGAGTTGACCATGAGGTGTTTAACCCAGAACAACGATCTGAGGCATTACGGGGTTCATGGCAAGCCGGCAACAAGGTAATTGTTGGCTACTGCGGGCGGCTAGCACCTGAAAAAGGCATCGGCATGATGAAGTACCTCCAATGCGACTCGCGGATAAAACTCGTCATCATCGGCGACGGCCCCGATCGCAACAATCTCGAAAGCCTCCTGCCCAACGCGATATTTACCGGGCGCCTAACCGGGCATGAACTTGGCTCCGCGATGGCATCACTTGACGTACTCATCGCACCGGGTGAACTTGAAACCTTCTGCCAGGTTATTCAAGAGGGCATGGCCGCTGGCACCCCGGTGATTGCGCCGGCAATTGGTGGCCCCTTAGATCTAATCAGTCACGAAGTCAACGGACTCCTATACCCGCCCGGTGATGCTGCCGAAATGGTGCGGCAAGTCGATCGGCTCGTAGCAGATGCAGCCTTACGAAAAGAAATCAGCGGCGTAGCGCATGATCGAGTGCAATCTCGGACTTGGTCCGCCCTCGGCCGTGAACTCGTCGGGCACTACCAATCAGCTAGCCGCGGACTGCGACTACCAGCGGCAGCTTGATGTATCAGACGGTTGTCGGCCTTGGAGATAGCGTTGCATTCGGCATCGGCGACATCGGAGACAACTTCAGCGGCCCTGGCTGGTTAGGCCGAAGCGCACATGCGTTGCGCGTACCTAAGCACCTGAACCTTTCCTTCCCCGGTGCCAGGTCAAAGGATCTAGCCCGGGTACAAATACCAGCGGCAGAATGCCTCAGGCCCGATCTAGCCCTGATCTCAATCGGCGGCAATGACATGCTGCGCTCGCGTTTTGACCCACCGACCTTCGCCCGTGACATCCGTGAGTCGATCAATCGACTCCGGCGGGTAGGCACCAAAGTATTCTTGATTGAAATTCCCGATCCCCGGCGCTCAACTGTCTACCCCAGCATCGTGGGTAAGGCTTTTCACCAGCGCGCCTCCACCATCAATTCAGCCCTGCGTTGGGCAGCAGGTGAAGAGGGGGCAACGGTCATTGATCTGTGGTCGGTTGATTCGATTTACGAGCGCGACTTCTGGCATGTTGATCGCATCCATCCATCACCGCGCGGATATCAGTTCCTGACCGATCGCACTGTCGAACTCCTCGGCGCCCACCCCTGTGCCGGTATCCCCAGCATCAGCGCGAAGCAACCGAACCGCTGGTGGTGGCTCTTAGCTAATGCCTCACCCTGGGTGCTGAAGCGATCCTTTGACCTATTTCCGGGTCTAGCCATCCTCATTGCAAAAGGTCTATGCGGTGGCAGGTCGAGCAAAAACTCTCTTGTGGCTCCCCCATCTGGACTCGAACCAGAAACCCTTCGATTAACAGTCGAATGCTCTGCCAATTGAGCTATGGGGGAATACGCAACCTTGGCAATGGTGCCCGTGAAGGATAGCAAGGTGTGCTCGGCCTCGAATATTCCCCCATGCGGCTACCCATTCACTGCTACTATTTTTGGCCAAAGGAGTCAGATGAGCCAGATGCACGCCGAGGATGACAGCCTCCTTACGCGTGCCCAAAAACCAGCCGTTTCTGCTGGGGATCTGGCCAGCTCAGTGGTTCGCCCATCCGATACTGCCAGCTCTTCGATAAGGCCGCGCACCACGCCACTGAGCGATGATGAGGCCAAAGCACATATGGAGGCCTTTCGGGCCAAACGCGCCGCCGGCAAGCCAGCTGCCGGCACTCAAATGCAAAATGGAGTGTCGCGCCCGGGCGAATCCATGATTGAGCGGGCGCAATTTGCCACCGGCTCCACCACCGCGTCAAATATTGGTAAAACATTCGCCGACGTCGGTGAAAAGGGCTTCGAGGCCAACACCTCATCTGTCGCAAGTTCAGTCCATAAGCAACTGGCCACCGCCACCGGTTTCAATGCTCAGGAGCTGACCAACCATGCCGCAAATACCGCCCGCATAGCTGGAGCGCTCGCATTGCGAAATGACCCTAAGCGCCAAGCGGCAGCGGCGGAGGCTAGGGAGCGCGACATAAACCGTAGTGACGAAATGGATTCAGCGGTCGGCTCCTGGAAAGACTCCCACGCCGACGGCGCACCTGAAGAAAGTGCCGATGAAAAGAAGACCAAGGCACGCGCTGCTCTGGGTAGCACCTTCCGCAAAGTCAGTGCAAATCTTCGCCTGAGTGCCGCCGACAAGGCCATCGGTAACCAGGGCGTTGACGAGTGGAAAATGAAACATACGGTTGGCGAGGAAGCCCCAGAACGTTATTCGGCTGGCGATGTCATCTCAAAAGATGACCGTGAACAAGGCAGCACCTACGGCAGTGCCAAAAGATTGGCCCAGGGAGCCGTTTCATCCCTTGTCGGCGGCACTTCAACCTTGGGTGACACCACTAAATTAAGTGACGAAGAAAAAGCCAAAATTGCAAAGACCAAGGAACGCACCGCAGCGGTCCATGAGGCCCGGGAAGAACGTAACGAAGATCGGGAGGTAAGCGGCTCAATCGGTGGCACCATGAAGCGAGCCGGAGCCGCTGCCATCTCGTCATTGGTCGGTGGTACCCAATCCTTGAGCACCGTGGCGAAATTAACCGATGAGGAAAAGGCCAAGATTGCTGATACCAAAGTAGAAACTAAGGAAGTGAGAGAGGCGGCTAAGGCCCGTGCAGATGCGCGGCCCAAAGGTTCGATACTCACTCAGGCAGGTAATTTCTTTGGCTCCCTAGGCCCTTCGTCGACCCGAGCGCTTGGCGATACCAGGGAGTACGACGACGAGACCCAAAGCAAGGTCGACGCGACAAAAGCGGAAGCACAAAAAATTCACGACGCCGCAAAAGCCCGTGGTGGTTTTATTACGAAATACACAACCGAAGAACAAAGACAATTAGATGCAATACGCACAGAGCGCAAGCAGGTTAAGAGCGAAGCCGCCGGAGGGTTAACGAAAAAGGAACAAGAAAGAGTCGACACCGCGCGATCTGCACGCAAAGAGGTATACCAAGTTGCCGCTGGTGGTAACACTAATGCGGAGACAAAGGAGCTCGAGTCTGCTCGTTCAGATCGCAAGAAGGTAAAGGACGACGCACGCAATGAGGCTGACTACATCGACCGCCATGACGGCCAGACGGTCAGCAAGTTTGGCCGTGCCGGGGGCGTAAATAGCTCGGATTCGGTCACTGCCGCGGAGATGGAAACTACGCTTGGTGGCACTGCCGCCCAAGGTTTAAGAGCTGGCGGGCAGGCGATTGGCACCACCGGCCGCGTCATCGGCGGCCGATCCAAGGACGCAGATGCCGCAATTCGAAAAGGTAATCTCGCTGAAGCGGGCGCAATAACCGCAAGTGGGGTGACTAGCCAGGTCGGAAGCATCGTTGCCACCACCATGGGCGTGCCGGGGGTAGGCACCGCGGTAAAGGCCGCCGGACAAATCGTCAGCGGCACCGGCGGGATGGCCGAGGCAGTTGGCGATCACTTGGCGCAGGGACAAGATCAACGCGACCGAACCAGGGGTGTGCAGGATGGTTCCCGCCGCGACGCAACCAGGGGCCAAGCCGTTAACTGGACCGGAAGCGCTAAGGACCAGGATAAAGCACCAATCGTGAACTTCAAAGATTCCGCGAGTTTAACGAAGGCAGGTCTTGACGAATCCGGCATCACAGATATGGTCACCGACCATGCCAAGGATTTTGCGCGCGAAACCCTGCCCGCCGCGGTTGCCGAACACGTCGTGCCAGCGGAAGAGCCAGCACCAGAACCAGAGGAACCTAAAGTTGATGCGTCTGGTGCCTACGACGGTGAAGCGCGTGAGAGTCCAAAAGCACTTAAAACTCCTGACGCTCCGATCTCCGGAACTATCTCTGACCCGGGCCCAACCCCTGCGCCCAGCCCGCGCCCAGAGCCGGGGCCAACCCCTGCGCCTGATCCCCGAGCCGACCATCTGGCAGCCATCCGGGCCAAGGGCAGCGAATCGACGTCACTACAAGCCGACAAGGTGCACCGCGCAACTACCCCTGTTGCCGACGTCACCAAGAAGGAGTACAACACCTTGGGTAGTCGGCTACGCAGGTTCGGCCGCAACACGATGTTGGGCGTGAAAAAGGGGTGGAAGCGTTTCAAGGGTTTCTTCGGAGGCGGTGGCTAAATACCTAATGACTCGCGCAATTGCGACAATTCGTTTGCCGCTCGAGTGATTAGCGCGGGATCTTTCGGGTCAAGCCCTGCTTCAAAAACCACCGCCCACCATATTTCATCAGCATCACTATTGCGCCGCGCCACCAACATGGCGGCGGCCCCATCGCCCAGATCGGCTCGCTCGCTGACAATGACGCTGTCGGTAACCCGGTCATGAATTGCCGCTGGCAGATCGGTCGCCCGCCCAAGTTCAACTACCCGTTCGCCGACGACTTGGCCGGAGTCATCGATCAAGGTCAAAGTTAGAATTGGCTCAGCCCATATTGCCTTGGATAGCGCATCCCAGCGGATGCGCTCTTTGGTGGATTGCAAATACAGCGCCCGATTAGTAGCCACGACTAGCAGTTCATCCACCGAACTTTCATTGCCGTGCGCCATTACTTTCTCTGCCCGTGAAATGCCGAGGTCAGCTTTCGCCACCTTCGAAAGTCGAGATGTCGAGAACGGCCTCATCAGTTGCCCGTTATCGCGTTATCTCCAAGCGTGCCACGCCTAAGGGAGCGCCGGTACTCTTCGAGTGCAAGTAACTCAGCAAAGACCTGTTGATGCTCGGCGGCTTGCTCGACCGGATCAGTTCGCTGCAATTTACCTTTTACTTCTTCTACGCGACGCGACGCATCAAGTTCTAGTAGGCGAGCAACGACACTCGCTGCATAATGCGCGTCGTAGCCTGACTGCGCGGGCAGCGGCTCGACGGATAGCTCACGTACGATGCGGCGGTCTTCATCGTCGGCGCAAACCTCAAGTACCGAATCTATCCAAAGTAGTCCCGCGAGCTCCTTGGTTGGCCCACCGGCTTTCATGATTGCGGCGTGCACTCCTTGGGCACTTGCGTGCGTATACGCCGAGGCTTCAACACTTTCGTACCAATCAGCCACCGCAGCAGGCTGCTGGATCACGCATTTGAGGGCTTCTCGTTCGACCACGAGACCGGGATCACGCGGGCCACCTGCCGGCCCGGGGCGAGTTGCACCTGGTGCAGATCGGCCACTTTGCTGAACCGCCTTGGTCACACTTTCAACATCAAGGCCCAGCCAACCTGCCAGCATGCGGCTGTATTCAGGGCGAAGTGCAGTATCGCGAATTTTTGCCACTACCGGAGCCGCCTCCTTAAGCGCAGAAATACGCCCCTCGGCATTGTTTAGGTCATATCCGGTGAGGATGGATTTGATCGCGAATTGAAAAAGGGGCACCCGCGATTCGACAAGCGCCCTGATCGCGGTGTCGCCCTGCGCCAATCGCAAATCACACGGGTCCATCCCTGAAGCTTCAACTGCTACAAAGGTTTGGGTGACGAAACGCTGATCCTCTTCAAAAGCTCGAAGGGCCGCCTTTTGCCCCGCAGCGTCGCCGTCGAAGGTGAAGACAACTTCACCGCGCATCTGATCATCATCCATCAAGAGACGCCGCAAGATCTTGATGTGTTCACCGCCGAATGCCGTGCCGCACGTTGCCACCGCGGTTGTGACACCTGCTAGATGGCAGGCCATCACATCGGTATAGCCCTCAACAATGACCGCCTGCTGGCTCTTGGAAATATCTTTCCGCGCCAGGTCGATGCCGTATAGCACCTGGCTCTTCTTATATAAAGGTGACTCAGGGGTATTCAAGTACTTGGGGCCTTCGTCGTCATCAAAGAGCTTGCGGGCACCGAACCCGATAACTTCGCCGCCCAGGTCGCGGATCGGCCAGACTAAGCGACCGCGGAAGCGATCATAAATTCCGCGGTTACCTTGGCTCACCAAACCGCCCGCCATCAACTCTTGATCAACGAAACCCTTACCGCGCAGGTGAGATGTAAGTGAGTCCCACGACTTGGGCGCGAATCCAACTCCGAAGTGCTTAGCCGCTTCAGAGTCAAAGCCGCGCTCGGTCAAAAAGGTGCGGCCGATTTGCGCATCAGGGGTAAGTAACTGCTCCACGTAGAAGGCAGCAGCAACTTTATGGGCTTCAATCAATCTGGTGCGCTGACCTTGCTGTTTATTGATCGCGGCGCCGCCTTCGACATACCGCAGCTCAACCCCGGTCTTGACCGCGAGCTTCTCGACGACTTCAGCGAAACTCAGGTGATCGATTTTCTGGACGAAGGAGAGCACATCAC
>CAMDKJ010000047.1 GCA_945900705.1 Bifidobacterium breve
AATAAAGGTCGCGTCTAGCCAGGTCAAGTGAACCGAACAAGATTGCCGACGGGCTGGTGGTTTGCAAGGTCAGCAGTGCCCTGTTTACGCGAAACTCTAGGAGCTCCGCGAATGGTCCGTGCCCCAGATGCAGCATCGCTGATTGGGAAAGGCTGCCGGCAAGTTTGTGGGTACTCGAGATGACGAGGTCTGCGCCATTTGCCAGTGCGCTGGTAGGGAGGCTTGGATGAAAACCGAAATGACTGCCCCAGGCTTCGTCAACAACCAGTGGGACTCCGTGGCGATGCGCCACGACCGCGAACTCGCGCACATCACTGACCGCCCCAAAATACGAGGGCGTTACGACGTATGCGGCCGCAGCCCCAGGGTGCAAAGCCAAGGCGACATCGAGCGCCATTGGGGTGATGCCGTGGGCGATGCCTAGAGCTACATCAATATTTGGATTGACAAATTCCAAACTCAGGCCTGCCAAAATGGCGCCGTCAATTACCGAAGTGTGAACTGAGCGCTGCGCGACCACATGTGCACTGAGCCCACGTAGTGCAAGGCAGGCCGCATGGTTACCTTGCGAGGCGCCGTTGGTGAGAAACCAGGTGCGCTTGGCGCCCCAGGCATCAGCGGCAAGTTCAAGAGCCTCCTGCAATGGGCTGGCACCGGATGCCCCGGCCGGTAGATCCACCCCTTGGGTGAACATCGGGATATCCATGGCTAGCAGGTGGCCACCTGCGAGCGAGTTCAGCGCCGGGTAATTAGCGGGCTGATCTTGGTGGCCCGGGACACCCAATCTGGTCCAGCCCTGCTGGGCATTTAGGTGAAGGGCCTGCGCATAAGGGGCTCGGGTGTGCCGATCATCGTGCTGGGGCATACCCCATTCATACCCCCGAAGCCGCATTGTTCCAACTACCTGGTAGCTGCGGTGACAACAATCTGGCAAAAATGCCACCAGATTGTGCTAGTCAGACAACAATGAGGAAAAGATATCTGAAATCACCTTTAGCGGAGGAGTCCCATATGCGTATCTGGAAAACGGTAGCTACCGCGAGTATTTTGGCTCTGACCGGCGTTTTCGCGGTCGGCTGCGGTTCTAGCGGCGGAACAACGGCCGAGAGCGCGGCGCCTACGGTGGCAGCCCCGGCGAGCGCTGCACCAACGGAGGCAGCTCCAGCACCGAGCGAGGCGGTACCCGCCGAGCCCACGACGTTGCTAGAACGGATCCAGCGTGACGGTGTGCTGCGGGTGTCAACCGACCCGGCATACCCACCGCAGTCCTCCTTTGACGACGCGACAGGGCAATGGGCTGGATTTGATATTGAGGTAGCGACCGAAATTGCTAAGCGCCTCGGCGCCGAAGTGCAATGGGAAACCCCATCATGGGATGTGCTAACCGCGGGTAAATGGAATGATCGCTGGGACATTTCAGTTGGCTCGATGACGATCACCGATGAGCGGGCGAAAGTTCTTGATTTCACGACCCCCTATTACTTCACCCCGGCTGGGGTTGCGGTCGGCGCCAAGAGCGATATCGCCTCGATTGATCAACTATCGGGTAAGCGGGTTGGTGTATGCGGTGCTTGCACCTACGAGTTCTACCTCAATCGCACTCTGAAGATCCCGGGATTCGATTTCGAATTCATAGTGCCAGAGGACATTGAAATAGTCTCCTATGACACCGACTCCACTGGCATCCAGGACCTTGCGCTCGGCCGAATTGACGCAATGGTGTCTACGATCCCGACCCTTGAAGAGGCCATCAAGAAGGGAAAGAAGATAACTTTGCTCGGGGATCCAATCTTCCAGGAGCCACTCTCGGTCGCCACCGATAAGAGTTCACTACTTCCAGTTGACACCCTCGTTGCGGAAATTAATACGGTCATTGAGGCCATGCGTGCCGATGGCACTTTGAGTGAGCTATCAATGAAGTGGTACGGGGTCGATTTCACCAAGGGCGCTGGCTCCTAGTCACCAATGAGTAATACCCCGACGGTGGAGGCCGTGCCGCATCAGCGGCACGGCCTCGCGGAGTCTCTGGAGATAGCTAGCCTCAAAGTGCCCTTCCGGATTAAAGTCGCTTTGGTCTGGCTGGTTATCGGCGGGCTCCTGCTTGTTGGGTTCTTGAAGAGTGGCTTTGACATCGCATGGATGGGCGATCATGCAGCGGCGATTGTCAAGGCCGTCTGGGTCACTATTGCATTTTCTATCATTGCGATTGCCTGCGCTGTTGGATTGGCCCTCTTGGGTGCCCTCGGCCGAGTTTCACGAAATCCAATTGCTTACGGCGTGAGTGGTTTCTATACCTCTTTTTTCCGCGGCACCCCGCTCATTGTCCAACTATTTTTGTGGTACCTGGCACTGCCACAGTTGGCCCTTGGGCTACTGCCCGAGCAATACGCCACCTGGTTCATCTGGCCGGCCCAAGTTGCTGGCATTGTCGGCATCGCCTTCAATTATGGGGCCTACATGACGGAGATTTTTCGTTCCGGGATCGAGGCGGTGCCGCATGGCCAAGCCGAGGCAGCTGCTGCACTTGGTATGTCATCGGGCCAGCAGATGCGCAGGATCATCTTGCCCCAGGCCACCCGCATCGTGATACCTCCGACGGGTAATGAATTCATCGCGATGATGAAGGACACCGCACTTATCGGCCTCCTCGGCACCACGTTGTTGTGGGCTGACCCATTTCGGATGGCGCAGCTCTCCGGCAAGGCTGACTTCCGAAATCTGGAAGCTTTAATTGCTGCAGCACTTGTTTACTGGGGGCTAACCGCGGTGTTCTCCATCTTCCAACGCAAGTTGGAAGAACGCATGGGTAGAGGATACGTGCGCCAGAGCAAGGCCAAGACGTGACCGAGCCGCTTGTCCGAGTTACTGGGTTACATAAGTCATTTGGATCCTTAGAAGTACTAAAGGGCGTTGACTTGGAAATCGGCGCCGGTGAGGTCGTTGTGGTGTTTGGGCGATCTGGGTCAGGTAAGAGCACGTTCTTACGCTGCATAAATTTTCTCGAAGATCCAACCATGGGCACTATTGAGGTAGCCGGGATCAAAATTGCCGCCGGAAGCCCCACTCGATTTCGGAGAAAACAGATTCAGAGTCTCAGGAAAACCTGCGGCATGGTGTTTCAGCAGTTCAATTTGTTCCCTCATATGAGTGTGCTCGACAATGTGATGGAAGCACCGCGTCGTATCTCAGGAGATTCGGCCAAGGATGTCAAAGATCATGCTATGGCCTTGCTCGCTGATGTAGGCCTTGCCGATAAAGCCGCCGAATACCCGATTCGGCTTTCAGGTGGCCAGCAGCAGCGGGTGGCAATTGCCCGCGCATTAGCAATGAAACCGCAGGTCATGCTCTTCGACGAACCCACATCGGCACTTGACCCAGAGCTAATTCATGAAGTGCTTTCAGTGATGCGAAGCCTTGCCAAGGACCACTCCACGACGATGATTGTTGTCACGCATGAGATGGGATTCGCGCGTGAAGTTGCCTCACGCATGTGTTTCTTCCATGAGGGTGTCATTTTGGAGCAAGGCGCGCCGGAGATGATGTTTGATGGCTCGCGATTGCCCGAGACCCAAAGATTTCTTAACGCAGTGATGTAACCCGAATTATTGGGATGTAACCGGGTAGTCGAAGGCCGCGTAGTCGCCAGCGTAGATTTCGGCCACCCGCGCTAGCAATTCTGGTGTGTAATGCTGGGTTAGGTGCGCGCCAGCATGAGTTGAGTTGCGGCAGAAGAATTGCTCTTGGACATCAGGCACATTTATTAACTCTCCGATTTGGTGCCAGGAATCCCCGAGCTGTTCGAGGTGAATCAGTGCGTCATACTTCATTTCGGGCAGGCCAAGATGATCTACCTGGCGCCGCCAATGCGGATCCTGATCGCGTGAAGCCTGAGCGCCGATCACCTCAATGAAATCCGCGAACGAAATATCGGCGGCCGATTTCGGTGCGCTGCCTTGTGCTGCCAAGATCTCGAAAATTGGCTGACTTTGTTGCAGGCCCTGTCGGATTTTTTCAAGATACCCAGAGAGCAGTCGTGCCGCGGGATCACGAACTACCGCGAAGCGGGTGAACTCGGCGGACGTAAACACTTCCTCGAGTTGCTCAGGTGGCAATTGAAATGGTTTCACGAAGGGAGTCATCTTGGTGCGATCGTGCGGCGCTGCCTGCACTCGCTCTACCAACTTGGGGCCGAGCCGTGCTGCTTCGAGGCCACCCAAGGTGGCTTTCATGGTTCCGCACCCGGCTTTAGGGACTTCTACATAGGCGTAGTGGTGGACCAGTGAGATGTGGGTGTGGGCATTGACCGAGCGCCAACCCATGGCTTTTACATATTCGGCGGTGACGGGTCCAAACTCCGCGCGATTGGGCCGGCGATCTGGAACCGTCATGTGGGGCCCCTTCGCTCGGACTTGCACGTTTTGTCGGGCGTTCATTGCTGGGTGCTTGACCGGGGGCCGATCAGTTGATCAGCCCCCGATCTGGCGTCGGGGTGGCGGGATTCGAACCCACGGCCTCTTCGTCCCGAACGAAGCGCGCTACCAAGCTGCGCCACACCCCGAAGGACTTGCGGAGTCTAACGGAGCAGCGAGGGTGGTTATTGGCTGGCAGGTGCTGGCTTCGTTAATCCGCGGTAAGCGTCAGCAAAGTGGCCTCGGGGGGGCAGGCAAAGCGAATCGGGGCGTAAGGGGAGGTGCCGAGGCCGGCTGACACATGCAGATGCGCGGTGCCGTGACGGGACAACCCCCGCGCTCGGGCCCGGTCAAGATCACAATTAGTTACCAAGGCGCCGACACCGGGAAGACGCAGTTGGCCGCCGTGAGTATGTCCGGCTAGAACCAAATTTGCGCCATCGCCGGCCATGCCATCAAGGATGCGTAGATAAGGAGCGTGGGTGACACCAAGGGCAAGGTCAGCAGCCGGATCGAAAGCGCCTGCTACCTCGCCATATTTATCGCGGCCAATATGTGGATCATCCACCCCGCGGACGTCAACGTGGCGGCCATCAACTTTCATGGTGGCTCGCCGATTACTTAAGTCAAGCCAGCCCACATCGGTGAGTCCGTTAACTAAATCCGCCCAAGGCAGCATCGGTCGATTTGGTTCGAGGCCGGAGGGCCCGGCGAGATAGCGCGCGGGATTTATTGGCCGGGGCGCGTAGTAGTCGTTACTGCCGAGCACAAATGCGCCGGGCAAGTCAAAGAGCGGGTCAAGGGTATCCATGACGTGGGGTACTGCATCAACATGCGAGAGAAAATCACCGGTGACGATGACGGCATCCGGTCGTAGTTCGCGTAGGGATTGCACCCATATTTGTTTGCGGCTCTGACCTGGTACCAAATGCAGATCTGATAGGTGCAAGATTCGCATGTCGGGTTGGTCGGCGGGCAAGGCAGCTACCGACACCCTGCGCAAAGTAAATGCCTGGGATTCCCAGCGGGCATAGACCAACCCTGCCGTACCGGCAGCAAAAAGCCCCAATAGGGCCTTGGTTGAGCCACGCATAGGTTGATCGTGCCATCTATGGCCGCCGGCCTGCGACAATGGGGGCATGACTACCTCAAAGGCGCAATTACAAAGTGATCTAACGACCGCAATGAAAGCTCGGGATGAACTCACCGTGGCGACCCTGCGCATGGTTCTCACCGCGATAACGAGTGAGGAAGTCTCCGGGAAGCAGGCACGCGCGTTAACCGAAGAGGATGTCTTGACGGTATTAGGGCGCGAGGCCAAGAAGCGGCGGGAGTCAGCCGAGGCTTATGACACCGCAAAGCGCCCCGAACTTGCCGATCGCGAGCGAGCAGAGCTCAGTGTTATTGCAAGGTATCTACCGGAGTTGATGAGTGAAGCCGAAGTCAAGGCAGTGGTTGATGCAGCGGTCGCCAAAGTTGCGGCCGGTGGGGCCACTGGCCAAGCAGCGATGGGTGCGGTGATGAAGCTCGTGCAGCCGCAGGTTAAGGGCCGTGCCGATGGTGGTCAGGTTGCTGCGCTGGTGCGCGGCGCATTAGGTATGTAATTGTTAGGTATGTAGTCACTAACCCGTCGGTGTGGGTGTCGGTACGACGGGGGCAACCGGTGCCGGAGTAACCGGTACCGGAGCAACTTCTGGCGCCGGCTCGATGGGTGCGGCTGGATCCACGGCGATTGGGTCCGGTGCATTGGGGTCAAGGCCGTCCGCATTGGAATTATCGAAGGTGAAAACATCACCGCCGGTTTCAACCTCGATTAATCCGGGCAGCGATGACAGGCCGCGAGCCGGGCGCAAACCGTAATCAGCGGTGAGCACGAAATCTGTCGGCAAGGTACCTGCCAGTGCTGATTCCATTGCCTGTTGCCAAATTGGCCCGGGAAGGGTGCCGCCAAATACTTGACTGTAGTACTTGCCGTTGACCGTGACATCCTTCATCGGATACCCAAAGCCACCGCGTGGATCGCCAACCCAAACCGCCGCAGCGATATCGGGGGTAAAACCGCAGAACCAAACTGCGGCTGATTCATTCGTGGTACCCGTCTTTCCGGCCGCTGGGCGGTCGGGCAGTGACATGGCACCTCCGGTGCGCCCTTGGATAGGGCCGTCGATGACACCGGTGAGCAGCGCGGTAACGGTGTCGGCAATATTTGGTTCGACAACCTGCTCGCATTTTTCAGGCGGTACCGGAAGCGACTTGTTAGTTCGATCGCGAATTTCTAAAATCACTCGAGGCTGGCAATGCATGCCATGGGCAGCGAAAGTTGCATAGGCATTTGCCATCGCCAGTGGTGTTACCTCCATGGTGCCTAGGGTGAAAGACGGTACCCGTAGCAGCGGCTCACCACTGCCACGGAAGACGCCCATCGATTCAGCGATTTCAGCCGGGCGGCAAAGCCCGGTGCGCTCTTCAAGTGCCATGAAGTAAGTGTTGATTGAGTAGGCGGTGCCTTGCGCCATGCCAAATGTGCCGGCTCCGGTTGAGTTGCGCACGGTCACCGGTCCGAATGAGGCGCCGGTCTCGCAATTAACGAACCCTTCGAAAGTATTCGGTGACGGCGAGCGAATTGGTTCAAGTGGTGAGATGCCGGCTTCAAGAGCGGCCGCCAAGGTGAAGATCTTGAATGTTGACCCAGCTTGCATACCAATGGTTCCGTTGTATGCGCGATCGACGTTGTAGTTGTAGGTAGTGCGGCCGACGCCGGAGGTACCCCACAACCGGTTTTGGGCCATCGCCACGATGTTTCCGGTACCCGGTTGCACCATGCTGATGGCTGCGGCGCGCTTACTTGCGTCAGTGATCGGGATCGCCTCGGTGACCGCCGTGAACGCACCAGTTTGGGCTTTCGAATCCAAGGTGGTGCGAATCGTGTAGCCACCACGGCGTAAAAATGCTTCGCGAACTTCTGCCGTATCACCGAAAGTCGGGTCGGTTCGAATTGTCTGCAATACGTAGTCGCAGAAGAAAGGAGCGTATGAAGTGGTGCAGCCATTTGCGACACTATTTGGGCGAAGAGTTGCAGCCATCGGTATCAAGCTGGCCCGCTGTGCATCATCTTGCGATACATAACCTTGGCCGGCCATTCGCTTGAGTACGATATTGCGGCGCTTTTGGGAAAGCTCGGGATTACGCAGTGGGTCGAAGGCCACCGGCTGTTGCACGATGCCGGCCAAAGTCGCGGCTTCGGCGAGAGTTAAGTCGGCGGCAGATTTCGAGAAGTATCGCCGGGCGGCTGCTTCGACTCCGTAAGCTCCGCCACCGAAGTAAACGATATTTAGATATCGCTCCAGAATCTGGGCTTTGGTGTATTCACGCTCAAGTGCAAGCGCGTAGCGTACTTCGCGTAGTTTGCGCTGTGTACTTTGACCTCGAGCAGCGGAGAGTTCCTCGGGGGTGGTTGCTTCATTAACGAGCACATTCTTGACGTACTGCATCGTCAAGGTCGATGCACCTTCTTGTACCCCTCCGGCTGAGGTGTTACTGGCTAAAGCGCGCAGCGCACCGCGAAGGTCGACACCGTGATGGCTCAGGTACCGGGAGTCCTCGACCGAGACAACGGCCTGCCGCATCAGGGGCGCGACGCTAAGTAAGGGCACTTCGACCCGGTTTTGGTAGTAGATCACGGCCAGTTCGGTGCCGTCGGCGGCCAAAATTCGCGTGCGCTCGGGTAGCGGCGGGGTAGTGATTGAGTCCGGCAGGCTTTCGAAACTCTGGACCACATTGCGGGCCGCGACTCCGGCGCCCCCAACAAAGGGCAGCGCCATCAGGCCCAGCACCAGCCCAGCGATCACCGCGACCGCCAAGATGGCCCCAACCCGCACCAGGGCGCCCAAAACCCCCGGCTTGCGGTCAGGGGCCGGCTGGCTTCGGTCGGAGTCACTCGGGGGCTGCTGCATACTCATCAGACGTCCAGCGTAAGTCGTCAGGTTCCCCTTCGGATGCCAGCCACACCCTCGGGGGAGGGCCCGGCGAAAATTGGTCTCGCAAAACTATTGACTCCGGCTATTGCAGAGGGGGATAGTTCACGTCACCCGCCGCAGTCAGACGGGGTAGTCGGGTAGCAGTTAATCGCTGAAATCTATTGGGTGGAGCGAGTATGACGTTCAAGCGCGACTGGGCCGCTGACGCGGCTTGCCGGGGCACCGACCCCGACACCCTCTTCGTCCAAGGAGCCGCTCAGAAGCGGGCCAAGAACATCTGCTTGGGCTGCCCGGTGCGAACCGAGTGCCTCGCTGACGCCCTCGATAATGGCGTTGAGTTCGGCGTTTGGGGTGGCATGACCGAGCGTGAGCGCCGTGCCCTTCTTCGCCGTCGTCCAAATGTGACTTCTTGGCGCCTGCTGCTCGAGGCAGCACACGGTGAATTTGAGCGCCAGGTTATTTTGAACGAGACTACGGCTCGCGCTTCTTAGCTAGCAGGTCTCCAATTTCGCGCAGCCCTGAAATGTCATGAACATCTTCGGGTAGCGCTGGCACGGTGGTGGCAGCGACTCCCGGGTGAGCAGCGGTGAACCGCTCCGCTAAGTGCAGTTGTCGGGTGTAGATCCGCTGCCGGTCGGCGTGCAGGCGAAGTAAAGCCGCTGTTAGGCGCTCATCGGGACCTAACTTCTCGAGCTTATCTGCCGATGCGGTTGCTTGCTCGGCGGATAAATTCAGTTCACTTCCTTCTTGGACACGATTAAGTACCAGCCCGGCGAGGGGCATGGAATCCGTTTTCAAACGCTCGACGAAAAATGCGGCCTCCCTGAGGGCATCGCGTTCGGGAGCCGCAATTACGACGAATGAAGTGCCGGCAGCTTGTAGCAGGGTGTAAGTCGCATCGGCGCGTTCACGAAAGCCACCGAAAGTGGTGTCAATCGCTGCGACGAAACTTCCGACGTCGGCAAGTACCTGTGAACCAAGAATCTTATTCAGAACGCTCGTGAACAGTCCGAAGCTGAATGCAGCTATCTTGCCGATGCCGCGGCCAGCTCCGCGCGCGGGTGCGGTAAGAATGCGGATAAAGCGTCCGTCAAGAAATGACCCGAGGCGTTCAGGGGCATCCAAGAAATCAAGGGCACTGCGCGACGGGGGAGTGTCAACAATGATGAGATCCCAGCTGCCGTCTTCATCGGCCTTAGCGCGCAGCTGTCCGAGTTTTTCCATTGCCATGTACTCCTGCGTACCGGCAAATGATGACGACAGTGCTTGATAGAAGGGGTTATCAAGAATCGCCTGCGCACGTTCGGGATCAGCGTGCCCTTCAACAACCTCATCAAAAGTGCGTTTCATATCAAGCATCATCGCGTGCAGTGAACCTTTGCCATCGGGCCCGCAAACACCTTCAACCCGGCGCGGGGTGTTGTCAAGAATACTCAAGCCCATTGCTTGCGCGAGGCGCTTGGCCGGATCGATAGTTAACACACAAACATCGCGGCCCTGCTCAGCTGCCCGGAGCGCAAGTGCGGCTGCCGTGGTGGTCTTGCCGACTCCGCCGGCCCCGGTGCAAACGATGATGGTGATCGACATATCGCCAAGTAGTTCATCAATTTCAAGTACTGGCGCGTTGAGTTTCAACGAACACCAGCTTCGCGGAGCAAGTTGGCAATTTCATAAAGCCCACCTAGGTCAATGCCCTCAGAAATAAGCGGCAAAAAGAATGTCGGGAGCCCTAGCTCAACTATGCGCTCACTCTCGCGGGCTTCGAGGTCGACGCGCAGAGCATGATCATTGGCCTCACGCAATAGGGTCGAAACAATGGCGCCGCCACTATCGCCGAGCCCGGCTTCATTTAGGCACTGCTCGATTATTTCTGCGGGCAAGGTGCCATTTCGTGCCTCCTGAAGTTGCTCGCCCGTAAGCATCGGTTGGCGAGTCATGTTGACGAAGATGCCGCCCACTGGCAAATGCGCAGCGCGTAGTTCGGCTACTCCATCAGCGGTCTCTTGAACCGGCATCTCTTCCAGCAACGTGACAAGGTGA
>CAMDKJ010000048.1 GCA_945900705.1 Bifidobacterium breve
CTCTAACCCCTAAATGCTGCCTGATCCCATAGGCGCGACACGCCGTGGCGTGCCACCTACGTGCCACTAAGTGAGCACATTTGGGCCCAAATCAGGAGGTTTGAGAAATATCTGAAGATCCGGAAAATGCGAAAAACCCTTTATTCGCAGAGGGTTTTCGGTGGAGCGGGTGACCGGGATCGAACCGGCATGGCCAGCTTGGAAGGCTGGGGCTCTACCATTGAGCTACACCCGCGAACACTTGCGCAGTCTAGCCAGACCCCAAAGTTGCGGTGTCTTGAGATTGGTAGCGGGCGGGGTTGCGAAGCCACTGCGCTGTCGTCGAGTGGACTCGGTGATTTAATTAGGATAGCCTTACTGAGGTAATCCTAATAAGTCGAGTTTTGGGAGAATTATGTTTGCGAATTTCCTCATCGGCCTGCGTGAAGGGCTTGAGGCGGCACTTATTGTGGCCATTTTGGTGGCCTACTTAGTCAAACTCGACCAACGCTCCCAAATCCCGCGCATTTGGGCCGGTGTTGGCCTTGCCGTAGGCCTCTCGGTACTTGCGACCGTGGTCCTGGTAGTAACCGGTAGTTCGCTGGCACCACAGGCTGAGCAAATCTTCGCCGGCACCATGAGTTTGATAGCGGTCGGGCTTATCACCTGGATGATCTTCTGGATGGCCGTGCACTCGCGCTCCCTTAAAGGTCATCTACAAGGTGAAGTCGACAAGGCCCTAGAGCGCAGCACCTGGGCCTTAGGGGTGGTGGCTTTTGTGGCGGTGGCCCGTGAAGGGCTAGAAACGGCGCTATTTGTCTGGGCTGCGGCTCAGTCAAGTTCCACTGCAACGGCTCCATTCATTGGAGCGCTACTTGGCCTTGCGGTGGCAGTGGCCTTGGGGTTCCTGCTCTACCGCGGCGCGGTAAAGGTTGACCTGGGCCGACTATTTAAGTGGACGGGTATCGCTCTAGTCGTGGTGGCCGCTGGGGTGCTCATGTATGCGGTGCACGAACTCCAAGAGGCGGGGGTGCTCCCCGGTGAGGAGTCGGTAGCGTTTGATGTGAGCGGCGCAGTTCCTAAGGACTCCTGGTACGGCTCGTTACTAGCGGCGCTATTTAACTTCCGCGCCGTGACCAGCTGGCTGATGTTGTTCGCCTGGTTCGCTTATGTCATCCCCACGATGGCGATCTTCTTGATGCTGGTGAACCGCAAAACCCCGCAGGCAGTGAAATCGGAGGCTGATTTACGGCTTAGTGGTGCGAACACCTAGAATCGGCGGGCCAGCGCGGGGCGTAGCGTAGTGGCTAGCGCGCCTGCTTTGGGAGCAGGAGACCGGGAGTTCGAATCTCCCCGCCCCGACAACCGATTTGCCAACCACGATGGAATGAGCAGCTGTGAAGAGTGACGTCGAGGCTTTGTCGCCTACCCGGGTCAAGTTGACCATCGAAGTCCCCTTCGATGAGCTGAAGCCGAGCATGGACATCGCCTACTCGCGCATCGCCAAGCAGGTTAATGTTCCGGGCTTTCGCAAAGGCAAGGTCCCGGCGCGAGTAATTGAGCAGCGGGTTGGCCGCGGCGCGGTGCTCGAAGAGGCCATCAACGACGCGGTGCCAAAGGCATACGAAGAAGCCCTGCGCGCCAATAACGTGGTACCGGTTGGCCGCCCAGAAGTTGATGTCACCGCGATCGAAGATGGTCAAAACTTGGCATTTACCGCAGAGGTTGATGTGCGGCCGGAGTTTGAGCTACCGGATTTCGCGTCACTGCGCGTAGAGGTAGCCGATGCGATGCCGAGCGAAGACGAAGTCACGACCCAGGTTGATGCATTGCGCACCCGCTTCGCATCACTTACGGAAGTTGATCGAGTCTGCGCCGATGGTGATGTGCTGCTTGTTGATATTTCTGGTGCGACCGACCAAGGCGATGAGATTGAAGATCTCTCGGGCACCGCGTTGTCCTATGAACTCGGTACCGATGGCATGCTTCCAGGTTTTGATGAAGCAATGCGGGGTGCGGCGAAGAATGAAACCCGCACCTTCGATTTCACTCCCGAAAATGGCGACTGGACTGGCGTCACCTTAACGGTGACCGCGGTGGTCACCTCGGTTCGTGAGCGCGAGCTGCCCGCCCTAGATGACGATTTTGCGCAGCTGGCTTCGGAGTTCGACACCGTGGCCGAGCTACGTGAAGACGTCCGCAACCGATTGGTGCGCATCAAGAAATTTGAACAGGGCGCAGAAGCCCGCGGCAAGTTGCACGAAGTATTGATGGAACAGATCGATATCCCCGTGCCAGATGGAGTTATTGCCGCCGAAGTTTCTGATCATTTCGGCGACGGCCATGAAGCAACTGAAGAGCATCGTGCAGAGGTCGAGTCGCAGGCGCGCGCGGGACTAAAGAGCCAGTTCATCCTCGACAAAATTGCTGAAGTCGAAGAAGTATCGGTAGGCGAAACTGAATTGTCGGCGTGGTTAGTGCAGCAGGCCCCGCAATATGGGTTGGCTCCGGATGCCTTCGCGCAGGCGCTGGTCGAAGCCGGCCAGGTTCCAATGGCAATCCAGGACATCCGGCGCACCAAGGCGCTGGCTTTGGTGCTCGAGCAAGCCACCGTGGTGGATGCATCGGGCAATCCGGTGGATCTAAAGGCTCTGGCTGCTGAATTAAGGGGCCCGCAGATCACCGAAATCCCGGCCCCGGATGCAGCCGACGAGTAATTGCCGGTGCTCCCGAGCGGGTGGTGTTCGGCTGCTGGCGAACTCTTGGCATTTGAGGAAGACCTGACCGGCCGAGAAGGTTAAGGTCTAAGGAGTTGGAAAGTTGATGCGATCCCATGAAGGAGATGTTTTGAGCCAGATTGAGATGAACAGCCATCAGGTGAATGGCGAAAGGGGCGTAGTGATGCCCGAGTTACGCGGCACCGGCGGCAGCATGACCGGTTTCGGCGACATGCTCGACGAGCGCTTACTGCGCGAACGCATCATCTGGCTCGAGGGTGAGGTGCGCGACGAAAACTCCAACCGCATTGCCAAGCAGTTACAGGTGCTCGCAGCAGAGGATCCCGACAAAGACATCACCCTTTACATCAACTCACCAGGCGGCTCGATTACCGCCGGCATGGTCATTTACGACACCATGCAGTTGATCCCAAACGACATCACCACGATCGCAATGGGCTTAGCGGCGTCGATGGGCCAGTTCCTGCTCTGCGCTGGTGCTGCCGGTAAGCGTTACGCGACGCCGAACACGCGCATCATGATGCATCAGCCACTCGGTGGTATCGGTGGCACGGCGAGCGATATCAAGATTCAAGCCGAGCAGATGCTCTTTATCAAGAAGCGCATGGCCCAGTTAATTGCCGAGCACAGTGGTCAGACTTTGGAGCAGATCGAGTCCGACTCTGACCGTGACCGCTGGTTTACTCCAGAAGATGCCAAGGTCTACGGCCTAATTGACCACGTATATAGCTCGGCCGCAGACGCCCCACCGGTCAAGACCCGCAAAGTCAAGGGAGAAACCCCGTGAGCCACCTGTTCACACCGCAAAGCCGCTATATCCTCCCTGAATTTCGGGAGCGTCACGCCAATGGTGAGCGCACCCACAACCCTTACACCAAGTTGTTCGAAGAGCGCATCATCTTCTTGGGTGTGCAGATCGACGACGCTTCAGCCGACGATGTGATGGCCCAGTTACTGTGCCTAGAGTCGATGGACCCTGATCGCGATATCCAGATTTACATAAATTCACCCGGTGGTTCCTACACCGCGATGACCGCAATTTACGACACGATGCAATTCGTGAAGCCGCAGATCCAGACGGTATGCCTTGGGCAGGCCGCATCTGCCGCCGCAGTGGTACTTGCTGCCGGCACCCCGGGCAAACGCTTCGCTCTACCGCATGCGCGCATTTTGATCCACCAGCCATATACCGAAGGGGGTGGCCAGGGGTCAGATATTGAGATTCAGGCCAATGAGATCCTGCGTATGCGGCTTGAGATGGAAGGCATGCTCGCTAAGCACAGTGGGCGCACCCCGGAGGAAGTCGCCAAGGACATCGAACGCGACAAGATTCTGACGGCAGCCGATGCCAAGGAGTACGGCATTATCGATGCGGTTATCGCCTCGCGTAAAGCCTGAATAAGCCTAATCAAGCCTAAAGGGCCGCTTGAGAGTTAAGTGCGCGCCAATGTCGTGCGAGTACTGCTCCAACAGGGTACGGTCGGGGTAGCCCAGATCCCCGCTGGGTAATTTGGCGTCCGGTCGCCACCAAAGTGAAGGGAGCCCCGCCATGGCACGTATTGGCGAGAGCGGTGATCTGCTCAAGTGCTCCTTCTGCGGCAAGAGCCAAAAGCAGGTCAAGAAACTAATCGCCGGCCCCGGGGTATATATCTGTGATGAATGTATTGACCTCTGTAACGAGATCATCGAGGAAGAACTTCACGAGGCCACTGATTCGCAATTTGGTGAGCTACCCAAGCCGCGCGAAATCTACGCATTCTTGGATCAGTATGTAATTGGTCAAGATATTGCCAAGAAATCGCTGTCGGTCGCGGTCTACAACCACTACAAGCGGGTCCAAGCCGAAACCGGCGATAAGCCCAAGGATGATCAAGTTGAACTCGCCAAGTCGAATATCTTGCTTCTGGGCCCAACGGGCTCGGGCAAGACTTTGTTGGCCCAGACTTTGGCCCGAATGCTAAATGTGCCGTTCGCTATCGCTGATGCCACCGCGCTCACCGAGGCGGGCTATGTCGGTGAGGACGTCGAAAACATCCTGCTGAAACTGATTCAGGCAGCCGACTACGACGTCAAAAAAGCTGAAACCGGCATAATTTATATTGACGAAATCGACAAGGTGGCGCGCAAGAGCGAAAACCCTTCGATCACCCGCGATGTTTCGGGTGAAGGCGTGCAGCAGGCCCTACTTAAGATTTTGGAAGGCACGACTGCTTCGGTGCCACCCCAAGGTGGACGCAAGCACCCGCATCAAGAGTTCATCCAGGTAGACACCACCAATGTGCTGTTCATCGTGGGAGGCGCATTCTCTGGTCTTGATCACATCATTGAACAGCGCCTGGGCAAAAAACGTGTTGGGTTTACTTTCGACATCGTTGAGGGTGAAAGGGTCGAGGCCAAGGAGGCCAACCCCGACGATATTTTCTCGCATGTGATGCCTGAAGATCTTCTGAAGTTCGGCATGATCCCCGAGTTCATCGGCCGGTTGCCTGTCTTCACCTCGGTATCCAAACTAGATCGCACTGCTTTGGTAGCCGTTCTCACCGAGCCGAAAAATGCGTTGGTTAAGCAGTATCAGCGGCTATTTAATCTTGACGGTGTCGAGCTTGAATTCGAGCCCGAAGCCCTTGATGAAATTGCCGATCAGGCTTTGCTGCGGGGTACCGGTGCCCGTGGCCTGCGGGCCATTCTCGAAGAAGTCCTGCTGCATGTCATGTATGACGTACCTAGCCGCTCTGACATCGCCAAGGTGGTTATCACCGGTGAGGTCGTGCGCGACAACGTTAATCCGACTTTGGTACCGCGTGAGGCTCCCCGTCGGGTGCGCGGCGAGAAGTCCGCTTAGTTTTTCCGCACTCCCGGCTGAACTATGCGCAGGTGCGTGATCTCCTGTGTGCACGGGATCCCGAAAGGCCTTTACCTTTGAGATTAGATTCCTTACTATTTGTATGTGGAGGGAACCGTGTCAAGCAAAGGGCAGGTCACGATTCCAAAGCTTGTCCGTGATGCGCTCGGGATTATGCGGGGGGATGCGTTGGAGTTTGAGGTTCGAGGCAACGAATTCATAGGCCGAAAAAAGCTTTCGCGAGTGGACTGGTCACAATACGTTGGCATTCTTGCTGATGGTCGCTCGACGGATGAAATTATGCGTGAGGTGCGACCTGTCCGCGCGTGGGCTGAATGATAACCACCGCTATTGACTCAAATATCTTGATTGACATTCTCTTCAATGATCATGAATTGGCTGGTGATTAAGAGCCTCGAGGTTGTCAGACTCGGTAGCTTGCTGGCTTAGTCCGGTGCGAGCACCGCGGTGATATTCACTTGATCGCCACTTTCTAGCAGCAACTGCGTGATGCACCCGGCGGCCTTGATGTCCTCGGCGGCAAGTTGCAGGCGCTCGAGCACCTCGCTAGGTGCGGTGATGTTGGCCTGACTGAGCTTGGCCCGCATCGAGACATTGGCATCGCTCTTGGCTTTGCGGATACCGGAAATTGCAACGGCTAGATCGTCGAGCAACTTAGGGTCTTGGCCTTGGGAGAGTGCCTTTAGGCTTTCTGTTGTGGGCCAAGTCGAGCGGTGCACCGAGCCAACCTGCCACCAACTCCAGACCTCTTCGGTGACAAAGGGCATGAACGGCGCGAACAACCCGAGCAAAGTTTTTAGGGTGACGGCGAGGGTGGCTTTAGCTGACTCGGCTTTGGCATCACCTTGAGCACCGTAGGCGCGCTCTTTTACTAACTCCACGTAGTCATCGGTGAAGTTCCAGAAAAACGATTCGGTCACCTCGAGGGCTTTGGCGTAGTTGAAGTCATCAAAGGCGGTTGTCGCATTTTGCACCGTGATTGCCAGGCGCGCGAGCAGCGCCTTATCAACCGGTTCGGTGATGGCGGTGTCATTCTCGGTGGCTTCGAGCATTAGGACGAATTTGCTGGCGTTGAGGATCTTTATTGCAAGGCGACGGCCGATCTTCATCTGGCCGACATCGAATGCGGTGTCGGTGCCTGGGCGCCCAGATGCTGCCCAGTAGCGCACCGCATCGGAGGAGTATTCGTCTAGTAGGCCCATTGGCGTGACCACATTGCCTTTGGACTTACTCATCTTTTTGCGATCTGGATCCAAAATCCAACCGGAAATCGAAGCGTGAGCCCACGGCACGCAATCACTTTCGAGATCTGCTCGCACCACACTGCTAAAAAGCCAAGTACGAATGATCTCGTGGGCTTGGGGGCGCACGTCCATTGGGAATACCCGCTGCCACAGATCTTCATCGCGCTCCCAGCCACCGGCGATCTGCGGGGTTAATGAACTGGTGGCCCAGGTATCCATTACATCGGGATCACCCATGAACCCACCGGGTACTCCGCGCTGGGCATTGGTGTAGCCGGCGGGCGCATCGCTACTTGGGTCAATCGGCAATTGGTCTTCGCTCGGGATCAACGGGGCGTCATAAATAGGGTTGCCCGCATCGTCAAGTGGGTACCACACGGGGAGCGGCACTCCAAAGAAACGTTGGCGCGAGATGAGCCAGTCACCGTTTAGGCCTTCGACCCAATTTTCATAGCGCACGAGCATGTGAGGTGGGTGCCAAATGATATTTCGCCCGCGCTCGAGTAACTCGTCGCGAAGAGTTGCGTTGCGCCCGCCATTTGCGATGTACCACTGCCTTGTTGTTACTATCTCAAGCGGCTTGTCACCCTTCTCGAAGAACTTGACAGCGTGAGTTATTGGCTTCGGATCGCCAACCATGTCACCGCTAGTGGTCAAAAGTTCAACAGTGCGCTCCTTGGCGGTGTGGGTGGTAGCGCCGGCGAGGCTTAGGTAATTGCTCATGCCGGTTTCACTGGTGATCCATTCGGGAGCATCGGGCAAGATACGGCCGTCCCAGCCAATGATCGGTCGAGTGGGCAGCTGCAACTCGCGCCACCAGATGACATCGGTTAGGTCACCGAAGGTGCATATCATCGCAATGCCAGAACCCTTTCCCGGGTCAGCTAAGTGATGCGCAACTATCGGCACCTCTACGTCAAAGAGTGGAGTGGTGACGGTAGTGCCGAAAAGTGGTTGGTAACGTTCATCTTCTGGGTTAGCGACCAGTGCGACGCAGGCCGCTATTAACTCGGGTCGAGTAGTTTCGATGAAGACCTTTTCATCTGGGTTCGAAGTCTTACCGAACCCGATTCGATGGTAGGCGCCTGGGCGCTCGCGGTCTTCAAGTTCAGCTTGGGCAACAGCGGTGCGGAAGGTGACATCCCAAAGAGTCGGTGCCTCGGACTGGTAAGCCTCACCGCGCTTGAGGTTACGCAAGAAAGCAAGTTGGCTCACCCGCTGAGCATTAGCATCAATTGTTTGGTAGGTCTGGCTCCAGTCAATGGAAAGCCCCATGCGACGCCAGAGTTCTTCGAATACGACTTCATCCTCCACCGTCAACTTCTCACAAAGTTCAACGAAGTTTTTACGTGAAATTGGCACTTGATGTTTTGCATCGGGCTCGGCAGGCGGGATAAAGGCCGGGTCATAGGGCAAACTCGGATCGCACCGCACCCCGAAGTAGTTCTGCACCCGGCGTTCGGTTGGTAGCCCGTTGTCGTCCCAGCCCATCGGGTAGAAGACCTCAAGGCCGCGCATGCGCTGGTACCTGGCAATGCAGTCGGTATGGGTATATGAAAAGACGTGCCCGACGTGGAGTGAGCCGCTTACCGTTGGCGGGGGAGTATCGATGGAGAACACTTGCTCACGGGTTTTGGTGCGATCAAAGCGATAGGTGCCCTGCTCCTCCCAGACTCCTGCCCATTTTGCCTCGATGCCGTCGATACTGGGCTGCTCAGGCAACTTGGGCTTTGATTCGGAAGTGCTCATGGTTCCCAATGGTATTGAGCGGCGCCGCCGCAGTACTTAATCGGTCTCCGACCGGTTGGTTATCCACAGGCAAAATCGACCCAATTGCCTTGAACTACCTAAGGTGTATCTCGACGAGCGCGACGACATCGCGCCACACCTACAATCAGCGTTGTGTCAAGTGATCAAGATGCAGCATCCCGGCTACCGGCGGTATTGGCAGACCTAACGGCCCGTTGGCCCGAGAACCGCATCGAACCTTCATTGGCTCGAATTGCTTCGGTAGTTGAACTTCTCGGTGATCCGCAGCGAACGTACCCGGTCATACATGTCACGGGCACCAATGGCAAGACCTCCACGGCACGGATGATCGAAGCGCTACTGCGGGCGGTGGGATTACGCACCGGGCTATTTACCTCACCGCATCTACTCGATCCGCGTGAACGCATCTGCTTCGACGGGCAACCGATCTCGGCAGGGCGCTTCCTTCGCACCTGGGACGACATCGGGCCATTCGTTGAGTTGGTAGATGCGCGTTCGGTCGCCGATGGCGGTATTCCGCTCTCGTTCTTCGAAGTTATGACCGCGATGGCCTATGCGGCATTCGCTGATGCGCCAGTTGATGTTGCGATCGTTGAAGTCGGCATGGGTGGTGCCTGGGATGCGACCAATGTCGCAGACGGCATGGTCGCGGTTGTTACTCCAATTGATATCGATCACGTCGAATATCTGGGTGAAACAATTGCGTTGATAGCTCGCGAGAAGGCCGGCATCATCAAGGTCGATGCCTTCGCGGTACTCGCACGGCAAGAACTACCCGCTGCCGAGGCTTTGCTGGCGCGCAGCGTCGAAATGAATGCGACGGTCGCCCGGGAGGGCTTGGAGTTCGGGGTCTTGGGTCGTGGGGTAGCGGTCGGCGGCCAGGTACTTACTTTGAAGGGTTTGCGGTCGGAGTACGAGGATATTTTCTTGCCATTGTTTGGCGAGCATCAGGCGGACAATGCCGCGGTCGCTCTTGCCGCCGTCGAAGCATTTATTGGTGGGGGCAACGAAGAATTAGATGTCGAAATAGTTCGTGAGGGTTTTGCGCTTGTTACCTCACCGGGTCGCCTTGAAATTATCCGCCGCAACCCGGCAGTAATTTTGGATGCAGCTCATAACCCACACGGTGCGCGGGCGTTGGCGAATGCCATTGCTGATTCATTTGATTTCGCTCAACTATTCGCAGTGGTAGGGGTGATGATCGAAAAAGATGCAGTTGGCTTCCTGACCGCACTAGAGCCGGTGGTTGATCGGGTCATCATCACCGAGTCAACATCGGGGCGGGCGATGCCTGCCGGAACACTGACAGAAATAGCGATCTCAATATTTGGCGCCGACCGAGTCTGGACCGAGCCGGCGCTGCTCGCCGCGGTGGATAAAGCATTTGCCCTTGCCGAGGAGTCCGGTGAGTTCGGGGGAGTCGGAGTTTTAATAACCGGTTCGGTCGCACTTGTCGGCGACGCCAAACGAATGTATTCGGGGATTTAAGCCAATGAAGGTGTTGTGTTCAGCGGTACTCGCGATCGAGGCACTAATCGTGCTGCTTGCCATCCCGGTGGCGGCAACCAATGGGTCGGTAGCCAATCCGGGGTGGGCCATCGGTATCGGAATGGGGCTTGCGGTGCTGTTAGTGCTGGCCATCGGAACTCTTCGTCGCCGGTGGGGAGTGGGCTTTGGCTGGGTAATGCAGGTTGCGGTCTTGGCCCTGGGGCTGCTTGTTCCCCTGATGTTCATAGTGGGCGCAATATTTACAATCCTTTGGTTCTTTGCGGTGCGCAATGGACGCCGGGTTGATGCCCTGCGCGCCGAACGCGCTGA
>CAMDKJ010000049.1 GCA_945900705.1 Bifidobacterium breve
GCGCGGGCACCCGATGGCACCGTTGAAGCAGTCGAATCTGCTGAACAGCGAGTACTTGCGGTTCAATGGCATCCCGAAATGCACGCAGGAGTTGACCCAATTTTCAAATGGCTTATTGCTGAATCGACAAAAGGGAGAACCGCATGATCATCGACCATCACGGCAAGGTTGCATTTGTTACCGGAGCCGGATCCGGGATCGGACGAGCGATTTCCAAGCAACTAGCCGCTGACGGTGCCAGTGTTGCCTGCGTCGATATCAAGATGGATCTGGCGGAAGCGACCGCGAAGATTATCACCGATGCTGGTGGTACGGCCACTGCCTTCGTTGCCGATGTTCGCGATCGTATAGCCGTTGAAGGTGCGGTGCACGACGTTATTGCCAAATACGGTCGGCTCGACTTGATCGTTAACAACGCTGGTGTGGTCACTATGTCCGGCCTTGACAAGGTCACGGACGAAGAGTGGGACTTTGTTGTTGATGTAAATATGAAAGGTCCTTTCATTGTCGCGCAGGCGGCCTCTCGCGTGATGGCCAATGGGGGGGCAATGGTGAACATGACGACAGTGGAGGCAGAGGTAGTGGTTTCGTCCAGCGGCAATTGTCAGGTGCACTACAACGCCTCTAAAGGTGGAGTCAAAATGCTCACCAAAGCTTTGGCGGTCGAACTTGCTTCCAAAGGTATTCGGGTCAATGCGATTGCACCAGGTCCGATTAATACCCGGTTCACCGGTGGCGACATCACCGGCCCCGAAGCCATGGCATTCATGAGCCAACGACTCTTGGTGCCGCGCGTTGGTGAGCCCGAGGACATCGCGAAAGCAGCATCCTTCCTGCTTTCAGACGCGGCGTCATACATAACCGGAACCCAACTTGCGGTAGATGGAGGGTGGCTAACCCGATGAGAAATGTGCTGTCGATGCAAGACTTACTCAACAAGGATTTCGATACCGTAATAGTCGCTGCCCCAGATATGCATGGGCGCCTAATAGGTAAGCGCCTAGCACCCAAGCGGCTGGCTGAATTCGCAGAGCGGGGCGTGGCGGTGTCAGCTTGCACATTTGGCTGGGACCTACCCCAGAACATCGGGTACGAATCCGCATATGCTGGTTGGCACACGGGTTGGCGGGATTTTCTGCTCATCCCTGATATGTCAACGTTGGTAAATGCGGCTTGGCTAGAGGGCACAGCGATCGTGCTTGCTGACATCGTCGAGGAACATGATCGGTCCCCGGTCGAGATAACCCCAAGAAGGATTCTGCAGCGGCAGGTGGCCGCGCTGGCTGATCGTGGATATGCGGCTGGAGTCGGCACCGAATTGGAGTTTCATCTCTATCGTGAAAGCTACGACCAGTTGCGTCAGGCGGGGTACCACACCCGAACCCCAAGCACACTGATCCATTCTGATTACACCGTCCAGCAGGTAAATACTTGGGAGCCGTTCTTTCGGCGACTTCGTAAGGTGCTGGATGAAAGCGGCTTGAATGTGGAAATGAGTCAAGGCGAATGGGGTCTGGGCCAATGGGAGATAAACCTCACCTATGGAGATGCACTTGATATGGCTGACCGTCATGTGTTATTCAAGCTGGCGGTAAAAGATGTTGCTACCCAAGCTGGCTTGTCGGCTACGTTTTTGCCTAAGCCGCAAGCAGATGGCGTCGGATCTTCTGGTCACATCCATTTGTCGCTGCGCGACCTTGCGGCATCGGGTGCACCGGCCCAGGTGATGTGGTCAGATACCGAGCCACATCACATAAGCCACACGATGCGACAAGCGATGGGCGGAATTCTTGAGACGGCACCAGACTTAATGGCTTGGTATGCGCCAACAATTAACTCTTATCGGCGCACTAATTCGGGTGACTTCGCTGGCCACGGCGCCACCTGGGCCATTGATAACCGCACAGTTTCTTGTCGAGTACTTGGCAGCGACCCAGCATCTATGCGGGTTGAGTGGCGGGTTCCCGGTGCCGATATAAACCCCTACCTTGCAATAGCTGGACTCCTAGCCGCGGTCGGTGATGGGATTGAACTTGATATCGACCCGGGCCCAGAGCGCAAGGGGGACGCGTATCAAGTGAAATCTGCCACTGAGCAGTTCCCGAAGAATCTCGGGGCTGCCGCGGAGCGCTTCAAATCTAGTGAATTCATCATGCGCCACTTTGGTCCCGCGGTTGTCGAGCAATATGGATCGGCGGCCGAGTGGGAGTGGGAGTGCTTCCAGCACGCGGTCACCGACTGGGAACTCGAGCGCTACTTTGAGAATATCTAAGATGGAGATCCAACTTGATCTGATTGATGGTGTGCGCCTAGCACCTAGCCAAGCCCTTGACATTGATCTCACTAATCCATCCACCGGCGAGTTCCTGACAAAAGTGGCCCAGACCGATGCGGCTGAGGTGGCTCGAGCGATCCAAGCCGCAGACCGGATCGACAAATCCGGAAGCTGGCGTCTCCTGAATATCTCTGATCGCGCCGCCGCCTTGCTCCGGGTTGCTGATGAATTGGATCAGCGTGGCGATCGCATCGGCGCAGCTGAATCATTGGGCTCGGGCGTTGTGATTTCGATCGCTCGACTATTTGGCGGGTCTTTGGCTGGATCCTTCCGCGATGCGGTCGAGCAAATGCAAAATGGTGGCTTGGTTCAAGAGGTCGGTGAGAGTGATCGACCTGTCGAAATTTTGCGCATACCGTGGGGCCCGACCGCGGTGCTTGTGCCTTGGAATGCGCCGGCGGCGATGGCTGCCAAGAAATGCGCGTACGCCCTAGCGGCCGGTGCGCCGGTGATTCTAAAACCGCCGGAGCGGGCCCCCTTTGGCTGCAATGTACTGGCCGAGGCAATAGCGGCAGCGGGGCTACCTGACGGCGTATTTCAGTTGGTACATGGCGGGGCTGATGTCGGCATCCAATTAACGACTGACCCGCGTATCAGATGTGTTTCATTTACAGGTTCGGTGGCTACGGGGCGCGCTATCGCAATAGCAGCGGCCGCGGATTTCAAGGCTGTGCAGCTCGAACTCGGCGGCAATAACCCGGTGATAATAATGCCCGATGCAGATCTTGGTGAGGCGGCAAAAAGCATCGCCACCGGCATGACCAAACTAAATGGGCAGTGGTGTGAGGGGCCGGGCAAGATTTTCGTACCGCCAGCCCTCGAGCAGGATTTAGTGGCCGCCCTGCTTTCCGAACTTGAAGACGTAATCATCGGTGCCCATGACGACGCTGATGCGGTAATGGGCCCGCTTTCACACCGCGAACATCGAGATCAACTGCAAGCTCGGATCGATGAGCTTGTGCGATTGGGCGCGACCGTGCACCAAGTGTCAACCGGCCCCGACCTACCAGGCTGGTTCTGGCCACCGCGGGTGTTAACCGGTGCCGCTGAAGAGATATGCGTTGATGAACTATTTGGGCCGGTGGTTACGGTGCACGCGGTTGATTCGGTTGCACGAGCTATCGAGTTGGCAAATGCATCGCCCTACGGGTTGGCAGGATACGTCTTCGGGTCAGATATTGACGCGGCCATGGCGGTGGCACGCAGCATTAGATTCGGTGAGGTCAAAGTAAATGGCACTAGCCTGCTGGATCTGAGCCCGGAGTCGGTACAGAGTTTTTGGAGAAGCAGCGGCCTCGGCGGCCATGGCGACCGAGATGTTTTCCGCTTCTTTTGCGGTGCCCAGATTGTTGGTGTCGATCGCCCCGGCCTGCCGATCTGATCCCCGGCTCGTCCGTGCGGGGGCTAGTAGGACTTGGGTAGGCCAAGTACATGCTGCCCGAGGTATGCGAGCACCAAGTTGTTATTGATTGGCGCGACTTGATAGAGCCGGGTCTCCCTGAATTTTCGTTCGATGTCGTATTCGACCGCGAAGCCGAACCCGCCATGGGTATCCATTGCGGCATTAGCGGCAGCCCATGACGCTTCGGAGGCAAGTAATTTCGCCATATTTGCCTCACTCGCGCAAGATTTACCGGCATCGTATTTTGCCGCAGCGTCAAAGCGCACTAGGTCGGCTGCGCGTAATTGGGCGTACGCCTTGGCGAGGGGGAACTGGACGCCTTGATTGGAGCCGATCTGCCGATCGAAAATAATTCGCTCATTCGCGTATCCCACGGCCTTTTCTAGCAGGTACCTGCCGTCGCCTATGCACTCTGAAGCGATCAGGATGCGCTCAGCGTTCATGCCGTCAAGGATGTACCGAAACCCTTTACCAGCCTCGCCAATCAGGGCATCAGCAGGGATCACCACATTATCGAAGAAGACCTCGGTGGTGCTGTGATTGATCATGGTCTTGATTGGCTTGATGGTGATGCCGTCGACTTTGCGCATGTCAATTAGAAAAGTTGACAGACCCTCCGTGGGCTTCGCGCACTCGTCGTACGGGGTGGTTCGGGCCAGCAGCAACATGAGATCCGAATAAAGCGCGCGCGACGTCCAGATCTTCTGCCCGTTGACGCGCCAGCCTTCGGGCACCTTTTCGGCTTTGGTACTAATGCGAGTTGTCTCGGACCCGGCCCCTGGCTCGGTAACACCGAATGCCTGCAGGCGCAGGCGGCCGGCCGCGATCTCTGGCAGGTACTGCTGTTTTTGTTCGGCACTGCCGTGACGCAATACGGTGCCCATGACGTACATCTGCGCGTGGCAGGCAGCGGGGTTGCCACCGGAGGCGGATATCTCTTCGAGGATCACCGAGGCCTCGGTCAAAGTGGCGCCACCGCCGCCATACTGCTCGGGGATCAAGGCACCGAGGAATCCGGCCGCGGTGATGGCTGCTACGAACTCGGTTGGGTAAGTGTCGGGTTCGAGGCCGCGCCAGTAGGCGCCGGTGAAGTTAGCGCAAACCTGACGCACACCTGACCGGAGATCTTCATGCTCAGTGTCTTCGGTCCATTTCACGGTGCTATTTGTACCACGGTGGTATGTGTGGTGCATGGAGTAAGTGAATTATCTGGATCGCTCTGCCAGCACAACGCCAAACAACACTAATAGCGCGCCGATTATTTGGACCGGCGTCATAACCTCACCGAGGGCAAGCCAAGCGATAGCGATAGCGATCAGCGGCTCGACCATGCCGATCACCGAGGCTTGGGAGGCGCGGATATGCCGCATTGAGTGGACCACTAATAGGAAAGGCACGGTGGTGCCAAGCACGATGAGATAGGTGAGAAGCACCCATATCGGGAACGCGTCATCATCGGTACCAAGTGGGTACCCGATCCCGCTGAGACTCGCCCACGGAAACGACCACCAAGGTTGCACAATCGCCCAAAAAGCAGCCGAAGCCCCAAAACCCCACATGGTAAGTGAGACGGCGTCGCGCGGGTGGGCGGACCGCAGTTGCTTATCAGCGAGGACGTAGTAAATGGCGAGTGCGATTGCCGCCCCGAAGCCGGCGGTGACTCCGACTGCACTGAGCGTGAACCCAAGCCAGACTTGAGCAACCATTGCCAACCCGGTTAAGGCCAGGACGAGAGCTACCCAAACTGATTTTCGGGTCGCCTGCTTCATGGCGAATCGGAACCAGAGCGCCACCATAATCGGCGCCGTGAACTCAATTAACAGGGCGACACCGACGGGCAGGGTCTGGAGTGCGACGAAATAGAGGTACTGGGTCATGCCAACACCAATTACCCCGTAAACAAGAAGTACCGGCAGTTCCTTCTTGGTGATTCGTAGCGCAGCTGGTCGCGTGATTGCTACCAGCACTAACAGAAGTAGGAATGCAGAACTCACTCGAATCTGTGACAATCGCGTAGGTTCAATACCGGTAAGCAGTAGTGACTTAGACACTGTCCCGTTCAATGCGAATAGAAATGCTGCCGCCAGATAAAGCAGGTACCCGGTCATCGGATGCTGCTGCTTCGCTGGTGTGATACCGGTCAGTGGTTCAGCAAGATCGCTCACCGATTCAGCACCTGCTGATAAATACCCACGGTGCGTTCGGCGATGGCGGCCCACCCAAAATCTGATTGGGCGCGGCTGCGACCGGCTGCACCCATCGCAGTGGCCCTGGATGGGTCGGCAACAAGTGAGTTCACCGCTGCGGCGAAGTCACGTTCAAATCCAGCAGGGTCACGGGGTTCATATGAAACAAGCAGGCCGGTTTGGCCGTCAACTACAACTTCTGGGATCCCGCCGATCGCGCTGGCAACCACCGCCGTTTGGCATGCCATGGCTTCTAGGTTGACGATACCGAGGGGTTCATAGATGGAGGGGCAAACAAAAGCAAGTGCACCGGAGAAAAGTTTGACAAGGGTCGGTCTGGCAACTTGATCTTTTAGCCACACCACACTGTCTTGCCCGCGTGCTGCCCGGAGTTGGTCAACGGCCTGTGTGGTCTGCGCAGCGATTTCCGCGGTGTCCGGGGAGGAGGCGGCCAAGACCAGCACGAGATCATCGGAAAAGCTGCGGGCGGCGTTGAGTAGGTGCACGATGCCTTTTTGACGCGTTATGCGTCCGACGAAAAGCACATATGGACGGGTGCCGTCGATGCCTAGCTCAGTAAGAGCGATGGGGTCTGGGGTAGGTGAGTAGAGATCAGTGTTGATGCCATTGTGAATGACGTGGACGGTGGAGGGGTCGACAAAAGGGTAGGTGTTCAGCACGTCGGCGCGCATGCCATTGCTGACGGCGATGATGGCATCGGCACTGGCGTAGGCGGTGCTCTCAACCCACGACGAAACTCGGTACCCGCCGCCGAGTTGCTCTTGCTTCCAGGGGCGAAGTGGTTCAAGGGAATGGGCGGTCAGAACATGGGGAACGCTGTGCAGCAGGGCGCCCGTGTGCCCGGCAAAATTGGTGTACCAGGTGTGAGAGTGCAGGAGGTCCAACCCAGCGGTGGCCGCGGCCATTTCGAGGTCGACCCCGAGCACCCCAAGTGCCGGATTTTCCGAGAAAAGTGCGGCGGGCACCTGGTGGGCGGTGGCATCGGGGCGATCGGGCCCAAAACAATGGACCTCGACATCAATCAGGTGCCGCAGGTGCGCCACTAATTGGTCCACGTGTACCCCGGCGCCCCCGTAGATCTCCGGGGGCCACTCGCGGGTCAGCATTCCCACCTTCATGGACATGAGCATAGGGACTCCGCGAGAACTTTCGTGTCACGCACTTAAGGTGGGATCTTCGCACGTAAGCGGGTTAAGGTTCGACCGTGAGCTCTGGCCCGCACGTCCTCGCAATGGTGCTTGCTGGTGGCGCCGGTAAACGACTGATGCCGCTTACGGCCGACCGAGCGAAGCCAGCGGTGCCCTTTGGCGGCTCCTATCGCCTAATCGATTTTGTACTTTCCAACCTCATTAACGCTGGCCTGCGTCGAGTCTGCGTACTGACCCAGTACAAGTCACACTCACTGGACCGCCACGTGACTACCACCTGGCGTATGTCGACTCTGCTTGGGGATTACGTCACGCCGGTGCCGGCGCAGCAACGCCTTGGACCACGTTGGTATACCGGTAGTGCTGACGCAATTTTTCAAAGTTTGAATTTGGTTTATGACGAGCAGCCTGACTACGTAGTCGTGTTTGGCGCTGATCACGTCTACCGCATGGATCCAATGCAAATGATCGAGGCTCATATTGCCGGGGGTGCTGGCGTTACAGTGGCTGGCATTCGCATGGCGAAATCGCAGGCGAGCCAGTTTGGTGTCATTGAAGCGGCACCCGATGGCCGCCACATCAAACGTTTCGTCGAGAAGCCGATTAGTCCACCGACCATACCCGGCGACGACGACAATTGCTATGTCTCCATGGGTAACTATGTTTTTTCAACGGATGTGCTTCTGGAAGCTTTGCGAGTTGATGCGGCTGATACTTCTTCGATTCATGACATGGGAACAAATATCATCCCGATGCTTACCGCCGAAGGCTTGGCGCAAGTCTATGACTTCGCATCGAATATCGTACCGGGTGAGACCGATCGCGATAAGGGCTACTGGCGAGACGTAGGTAACCTCGACAGTTACCACGATGCACATATAGATCTTGTATCAGTGCATCCGATTTTCAATTTATACAACCGGCGTTGGCCGATTCTCACAAACCTGCCTTCACTGCCGCCGGCAAAATTTGTTGAGGGTGGCAATGCCCACGATTCCATGGTGGGCGCCGGCACTGTTATTTCGGGTGCTCACGTTAGAACTTCGGTGGTTTCATCAAGTGTGACTATCGGCACCGGCGCTTATGTGGAAGGCAGTGTGATCATGCCTGGCGTGCGCATTGGTCGCGACGCAGTTGTGCGGAGGGCGATCCTTGACAAGAATGTGGTCATTCCCGATGGCGCGCAGGTTGGGGTAGATCTTGAGCGCGATCGCGGGCTTTACACCGTCAGCGATGCTGGCGTCGTGGCCCTTGGCAAAGGGGTCACGGCTGAGCGCTAGCGGTGCATTTGTTGAGTACTAGTTCGTGAGAGACTTAGGAAACCATGCGTAGGTACCCTAGATGGCGGTCAGCGGCGACGCTATTGGCTATTATCTGCTCGGTTAGCGCACTTGGCGCACTTAGCGCACTTATCCCGCCAGGGGCACAAGCGGCACAAGCGTCACAAGGGGCAGCGCCGATTGTCGCGCCTCGAATAGTCGGGGGCACCCCCACCACCATCAACGTGGTGCCATGGCAGGTGCTCCTGATTGCCGGAGGCAAACTTTGCGGTGGCTCAATTATTTCAAGTACCTGGATCTTGACGGCGGCCCATTGCGTTTACGGGCTGAACCCCTCACAAGTTTCGGTGTACAGCGGGATTTCAAACAATTCCCAGCGCGCCTCGGTCGCACCGATTGGTGCGGCCAGTATTGCGGTGCACCCGGGGTTTGCGCCACCTTCATATAGCAACGACATCGCACTTATCTCCCTGAATTCGCCTATCGTGACCGGGGCTAATGCACAGGTAGTAGCGCTGCCAATAGCGCAGGATCCAGCCGCCTGGCCCCCTGTTGGTACCGAGGCCACCGTTAGTGGGTGGGGTGTTACTAGTTTTAATGCACCTTCCACAAATGACCAACTATTGAAAGCCACTGTGCAGGTGCTGGCACCGCCGACTGCCGCATGTGGTGAATACGGAAATGGCTTTGACGGTTTCTTATCACTGTGCGCGGGCTTTCAAGCCGGTGGCGTTGACACCTGCCAGGGTGATAGCGGTGGGCCACTGGTAATCAGTGTCGGCGGGGTACCGCTGTTGGCGGGCGTAACGAGCGTCGGTTTCGAGTGTGCGCGGGCAAACTTTCCGGGTATTTATTCACGCACGAGTACCTTCATCCCGTGGATCCGGGGATTTGTCGATATACCGGTAACAGCTCCGATCCCACCAGCGGATGTGCAAGTCGCCGCGGTCGCTGGTGCTCAAGCGGTAGTCAGCTGGACGGCGTCGGTCAATAACGGAGGTGCGGCCGTAGCCTCGTATACCGCACTTGCTGCGCCAGGTGGCGCAATGTGCACCACCGCCGAAGTTACCTGTGCGGTCACAGGGCTAATACCGGGTAAGACTTACGCGTTCACCGTTAGTGCGTCAAATTCCATCGGTCAAGGGCAGGCATCGGTCGCATCTGCTCCTGTAGTCGCAGTTTCCGGAACATCAACCGTTGGCCGCACAGTGAAAGTCAAAACTGTTGTTAAGTGGGCCGATCTTAAGTATTCATTGGGTGTGAATTTAAGTTCTTCAACCGCCAAGATTTGTAAGGTGGCCAAATCGGGAGTACTAATGCGCGCTGCCGGTACTTGTGTAATTGCAGTTCGATCGGGCGGCAAGCGGGGCACGGCATTTATCGGAGTTTTGTAGCAGGCCTAGCCTTCGGCAGCATCATGGCGCTCCACGGCTATTACGCGAGGGCGCTCATCTTCATGAAAAACTCGATGCACGACTATGAAACTACCTGGTGAGAGTTTGGTTTCCCAGACAGCTGGATCAACCTCCACATCCAATGCGCCGGTTAATACATCCAAAAACGCTGGTAGCACAGGCCGATGCGAACAAATAACCGTAGCTTGTGAGTGCAATGAAAGCTGCTTCATGCGTTTGCGCGCCTTCCTCTCGTCCTGCTCAAACCCTTCTTCGCTGATATCACGCTCTTGCTGTATATCTGCGCCCAACAATTTCGCAAGCGCTATAACGGTCTCAATGCAGCGGGTGGCGTCAGATGAGTGCACCGATTCAATCGCGAATGTATTTAGCACCGGAGCCAGAGTCTTTGCCTGTGATTTGCCCTTGCTAGTCAGTGGGCGAGAGGCGTCGATGGCACCGTTAAAGTCCGCGCGTTTAACCGCCTGGGCGTGGCGCAAGAAAACTAGCGGGATGGTTGGCTGTAAAGCTGCAGCTGCCTCAACGGTGTCGGCATCATGCTCATAGGTGAGTCGGCTCCGAGCCTGCGCTACGGGCAGCCACTGGATTTCATCTACCTCGTCATTTGGTATGAACGGTTCGTT
>CAMDKJ010000050.1 GCA_945900705.1 Bifidobacterium breve
TTGACGGACATGCCAGCCGTATATACCTCGACGAAAGTCGATCCCAGCGCGGAGCTACCGGCCGGAAGTGTCACCGTCGTATAGCCCGAGCCTTTACGCAGCCGGGCCGGATTCGACTTAGAGCAACTGCTCTGTTGCCCCTTGCACGATCCCATGATGGTTGCGGTGGCACCTTTGACCTTGAACTTGGTAACCAGGCCGACACCATCAGGGCCATCCTCGCAACCGGTCTGTGATTCGTTCAAATTAATCCACCCGCTGTTGCTCATCTGCGAACCAAATGATGCGCTGAGCTGCTCATCTTTACCGCCACCGCAATCAGTGAGCTGGAACGAAGAGCTCTTTAGATCGATAGAAGTGGTCGGGGCATAAACCGTGTATGTCAGGCCCACCTGAGCCTTCTCGTACTTCGCAGGGTTAGTTGCAGCTGCGGCAACGGGCGAAGTGGCAAGCGCGGCCGCAGCAAGGCCGGCGGCGGCGAGAAGTGACAGTGCGATTCGGGCGCGGGTTGAGTATGTAGGCATGAAAGGAGAATACGGCATCACCTTTATGATGCGTGGGACAAACCCCGTATCCTCCGGATAATGAACCAGAACCTCAGATGAGCATCACCCGGACAACCCTTGCCCGCGACCTTGCCATCGGCATTGGAGCCGGGCTCATCTCCGGGTTCTTCGGGGTCGGCGGTGGATTCATCGTCGTCCCGATCATGGTGATAGGCCTGCACTTTGTCCAGAAGCGGGCCCAGGCCACTTCATTGGTGATGATCAGCTGCGGCGGAGTCGCCGGAGCCATTACCTACGCCCTTGCCAATAATGTTGCCTGGCTGCCAGCCGTATTCATTGTTTTGGGGAGTTTGGCTGGAGCCTGGATTGGTGCGCACATAGTGCAAAAAATTCCGGATCAAAAACTCCAAATAGCTTTCGGGGTACTGCTAACTCTCATCGCCCTACGCATGCTGTTTTTGGACCCTAGCGCTGGTGTCAACGAACTCCCGGCCCTAACCGCTCTCGTAATAGTCGGCTATTTGGCGTCCGGGCTCGCGATGGGTATTTTCTCGGCCATGCTCGGTGTCGGCGGCGGCATCCTGCTGATCCCAATTCTAATTTTCTTCTTCGGCTTTTCTCAGCTCCTCGCCTCAGGTACTTCGCTGGCCGTAATGATCCCCACCGCATTACTCGGAGCCACGCGATTAACAAGTGCTGGTCTAACTAATTGGCCAATGGGCATTCGGCTTGGCGCTGGTGCCGTGTGCGGTGCCTTGGTCGGCTCAATGCTCGCATTCCGGGTGTCCGGATCAGTCCTGCAAATCGGTTTCGCGTTGCTACTTATTGCAGTTTCCGGGCAGATGCTTTGGCGCGCCCTGCGGCATAAACCACAAACCGGCATCACCTCATGACGTTATTGGGATCCCCGTAACCAAAATTACCAGTACCTCAAATAGCGCCAAGCCTTGAACCGCAATAAATAAATTCGATTGTGGCCGCGGACGAAGAGCCAAAACCACAGCGACCACAGTGGCCACCGGTATGCAGTATGCGGCGAAAACATTTACCGGTGCAATAACCAAGAGCAGGATGAACGAGCTGACCACCAGCAATATTAAGGCCAGGCGTAAGGCACGTACCGAACCCAAGCGAGCGACCAGGCCGCCCAAACCGCGGGCTTGGTCAGATGACAAATCCGGCAAGGCATTTGCCAAGTGGGCCGCCACCCCGGTGCAAACGAAAACTGCTATCGCCCAAAGTGCCGGCGACTGAGACGGGTTTAACCCGAAAGTAATAAATGGGGTAACACAGGCAAATGAGACCGCATACGGTAACCACGACCAAGTGGTGCGTGATAAACGAAGGTTGTATAGCCACGCACTGGCGACCGCAATAACTTGAAATACTCCGCCGACCAGGCCCGCTGCCAGAAATGAAGTGACGGTCGTGATAGCAAGCGCGGTGAATGCTGCAGCCCACAGGCTCCTAATGGAAATAACCCCGGCCACTAGCGGCTTGGCGATACGGCCCGCGGCCCTATCAATTGGTGCGTCGACGGCGTCATTGCTCCAGCCGACCGAAAGTTGACCGGTAAGGACAGCGACGACAAGAAGGAAAAATGCAGGGCCAGACCAGCCAGCACGAAAGGCCAGCAAACTGACGATGGCGGTCACCGAAATCGTCGGAACCAAGTGGCAGGCCACGGCGAAACCACGGGCTACCGCCAGCTGTCGCCGCATTTTCCTAATTACCCGTAAATAATGCGACGAGAGCCGCAAGCAATGGGGCCACGATGAGCGCAGGCAGCATGTCACCGACCGGGACGGATTTGATTTTCAATAGTCGCAGGCCTACGCCGATCAGCAGCACCCCGCCGGTGGCGGTGATCGCATCAATCAATGCCGCCGACAAAACTGAGCCCACAAGAGCGCCGACAATGGTGAAAGCTCCCTGCACAATGCCAACCGAAAGCGCAGAAAGTGCGACACCCCAACCCAATGAGGCGGCAAAAGCAAGTGAGGCGAAACCATCCAGAGTTGATTTGAGCGCGAGTTGTTCAATACCTAGACCAAGCCCATCATTTAGCGCCCCGAGAATCGCCAACGGGCCAATGCAAAATACCAGTGACGCATCGACGAACCCTTCAACGAACCGCTTGCGCTTGTCGTCTGAATCGCCTGCACTCTTACGGCTGAGTTTGTGCTGCAGCCAACCGCCAACCTGCTCTAACCGAAGCTCGATTTGCAGTAGTGACCCGATGATGCCGCCGATAACCAAGGCACCCAACACGATTAGCAGCGGGGCTGCAGTGCCAACTGAATCAGAAAAAGCTGTGTTAGTCAGAGCAACGATGCTCAAGGACCCGATAACTAAGGTGACAAGGCCCAGTGCATCGGTGACGGTGTCGCGGGTGCGCTGCGGTAGTCGGTGGCCAATAAGTACACCGAGGCCAGATCCGATAAGGATCGCAACCATATTCAGGATTGTGCCGCTGCCTCGCATGGGTACAGCGTAGCCAAGTCAGGGGGCTAAGGTGCCACCAAATATCTGCCAGGCGAGCAATGACTTAGCCACCAGGCTCAAGATGATGTAGCTGCGCTCCCCGGCGAGGTAGTTTGCCCACCTGCCAACCTTCTTATATTGCAGCCACTGCACCAAAGCAAAAATATTAAAGAAGATGAATAGCGAAATGATGATTCCGTAAACAAAAGCGGGCGGGGATAACTCACCCGGTGCCCCTGGCGAAATTACATATATCAAGATCGCTAGCCATGGCACGATGCCAGCAATGCAGCCAAAAATGAAAGGTAACCAGCCACCGGAGCCAGGTGTTTCGTATTTCTCCTGCAGCCAACCGAACAAAATCATTGAGGCGTTTACCCCGAAAATTGCCAACAGCGCAGCAACATCAGCTATACCGCAAATCTGCGCGATCAGTACAATCATCACCGATGAGCTGATCGAATACTCAACCCATCTGAAGTAGTTACGCTGATGTGCAAGCCCGTTGGCGTACCGACTGAAGAACAGTGGGCTCGCAACTAAGAAGTGGAACAAGGCCGAAAGCCCGAAGAACAGCGCAACACCCCAGCCTACGCGCGAATCAAAAAGCACCGTCGGGTCACCAAGTGGGCTACCCGGTGGGCCCTCCATGTACGTCGCGGTTACCGGAAGCACGAAGTCGTTGGTGAGCAGCAACACCGCAATCATCTGCACTAGGTGCGCGAAACCCGCGATGACATTTAGTCGCCGCAATTTGCGAAGCTGTTCGGAGGAGACCTCAATTACGGCGGCTGGGGCGGTAGCTATTGCCATGCTCGATAATCCCATTAATTAACGGATTTGGCTATTCGGACACGGGTACCGGGGCCTTGATCGGGTAGACATAGTCCATGACTCCACGCCCCCTGATCGCAACGGAGGTCAGTGACCTAGCGCAAACCCTCCCGATGTGGCATATAAGCGACGGGCAACTGACCCGTGAGATCCAGGCACCCACTTATATGATCGCCATAAATTGGGTTGTTGCCATTGCGGGCGCGGCAGAGTCGCTCGACCATCACCCGGATATAGATATCCGCTGGCGTACTTTGCGGATAGCGCTGATCACGCATAGCACCGGGTGCCTTACCGAGCTCGATCTCGACTTGGCCAGACTCATAGACACTGTCCTGAGCACCGGCGGCTAGTTAAGCCGGCATAATATAAAAATGGACGACGTCGAAATTCGATTCCTGCGCGCCGACGAGTCGCATATCCTCACTGAACTAGTGACCGGCGCCTACGGTTTAACCTACGACGCCGATTGGGTATACGAGCCAGCAGAGATTGCCCGTCGTATTGAAGCTGGCTCCCTGATTAGCACAATCGGGGTGCTTCCTGATGGCTCCGTTGCGGGGCATATGGCGCTAATGCGCGAGGAACCTGATGCACCCGTCCTTCACGCGGGGGTAGCGGTTGTCACCGAGGCCGCTCGCGGCCACCACCTGTTTACCGCCATGAAGCAGTACGCGGCACTTTGGGCCAAAGGTCAGGGCGTGTTGGGGATTTTCAGTGAGGCAACGGCAGCGCACCCATATAGCCAAAAAGCCAATGTTGATCTTGGCGCCCATGAAACTGGATTCTTACTCGGGTGGATACCAGACTCCGTCAGTAACAATGCGGCGCTGGCGACAGATTCTCGGCGTGAATCGGTTGCCCTATTTTATTTGAAAACAAATGATGGGCACGATCGACCTATTTACGCACCAACCCGCCATCGAGGCATCATCGAAGACATTGTTACCACCACTGGAATACGCGGCAGGGTCGTAAAAGCCAGTGCGTTACACGCGCGTGAAATCAGCGAGTCCACCGGAATGGTTATTTCGCAAAAAGACGACCACAACCTAGCGATTATCACCGCCCATAAACCTGGCCGTGATCTGCGTAAGGTGGTGTTACAAGCCCGCGAGGAACTCGTGACTAATGCCGGCCGCGATGCCGTTTACCTAGACCTGCCACTTAATGACCCTGCCACTGAGATTATTCTGGATGCCGATCTAGCCTCACTCGGCTTCGCTTTCGCGGGTGTGTTCCCGAATCAACATTTAGACGGGGATGCGATTCGATTGCAGTCGCTGCACAATTTGGATATCCACGCAGGCGATATTTCAACCGCGTCCGATCACGGGCGTAAATTGCTGGAGTATGTGCTGGCAGATGTAGCAGCAACACATGCGAACCGAAGCTAGATTGAAGGCACAGGAAAAATGTTTACCAGATCTGCAATAAACCCTGGTGAAGACCGAAAGGCCGGTTGGCTTGAACTTTTCTATGACCTTGCAGTGGTGGCTGCACTTGGCGCCTCCAACGACGCGTTCATCCAGAACCCAAGCGCCGAGACCGCTTACTTTGCACTATTAGCACTTGGCGCTTTATTCAGCCTGTGGCTACTAACCACGCTAATCCACAATAGGTTTGCCATCGATGGAATCATTTATCGAATATTGCTTCTCTTGCAAATGTCAGGAATCCTGCTCACCGCGATTTCTGCAGGCGAAGGTGACTCGATCGGCTGGCAAGGCGGCCTAATTAGTTTGGGATTCGTGCTCCTCACAATCGGAGGGATGTACGCACTAGCCAGAATTCAGATTGGGAGGCCGGTCCAGGGGCTCAAAGTCTCAATAATCAGCACTGCTCTTGGCGCTTTGATTTGCTTCGCGGGAGTATTGCTTTCAAAAGAAACGCTGCTTTATGTGTTTGCTTTGGCACTTATAGTCACCATGGCGCCAATCCTGTTTTCATTTCTGCGTAACGTGAGTCAAGACTTCCCGCTACATCCTGATCACCTTCGCGAGAGACTCGGATTACTTTTCCTGATCGCGATTGGCGAAAGTTTGATTCATCTAGTTGGAGTACTGACTGAAACCACGGCAGGCTCTGATTACCGCTTCTTCTTCCTGGTAGTACTTTTTGACTTGGCACTTGCGACAGCTTATTTCGAGGGTGTATTTAGCAAGCGGAGGACCGCGCACCCGAGGTTATGGAGAGGCACAGTTTTTGCGCATTTCATCCTCATATTGGGAGTGACAGCCGTAGCAGACGAAATGGCAATCTTCGCTTCTACTGACCCGGGAACGACAGAAGCGGCCAACGCTGGCGTATTCGCCGTGGCGATTGGACTATTACTAATCGGTTTAACACTTCTCGAGGTGATTACAAATAACCGTATGGTGAATCTAACCTGGGCTCAGGCGGCGTTAGCGGCGGCTGTGATGGCATTTGGTCTCTATCAAATTAGAAACGGGGACACGCAATCGCGAATGGGCATCCTGCTACTTTCCATAGCTTTCATAATTTGGTCAGTAATGCGGGTCGCAATATCACGCAGGGCACTTGAACTAGCAGACCGCAGCAATTAGCCAATTGCCTTTTGTATTTCATCCTGCGCCGCCGAAAATGCCTTCTTCGCGGGTGTCGCCTCTGGACCACTGGTGGATTTCGCCCATGCGGTGCTCAGCGGGCCCCAGACTGACGATGCCTGCGGGATATTAGGCATCGGCACCCCGTCAACACCAGCAGTGCCGAATGCTTGCGCCAACCGGCCGCCGATAGAAGTGCTGTACGTGGAGTTCTTATTCGCTGGGGCGCGCAGCGATATCGCCGCCATATTCGATTGGAAGGTTGAGCCACTGAGTTTCTTGACAACTAGGCCGGGCACTACATCCCCCAACCCGTGGGCTTCCGCGTACGAGGTAGCCATGAAGCCTTTGATACCGAGCAGCGGTGCCATGACCAAACTTGCATCGATTCGGGGAACCGGTGAAATGAAGTACTTAAACTTCAGGGCCTGCAATGTCGAAGCACTCCATGGCCCGGTAATCCAAAAAGGCGCGCGGCCCGCTTTGAACGCTGCTTCAGCAGCCACCACATCAACCGAAGAATTAATCAAACCGGTGCTGTTCCAGTCATCAATAATTTTCGTGTTCTTGCGGAATACTGAGTTGTTAACCCCAACGTCGAATGGGTTCAGGCTGCCAGAGGTGTCCTTGCCGAAAATATAACCACCTAGACCCGAAAACAGGGGGTAGGTGAAGTAAGCATTTCCCTTAACCCCTTGACCAACGGCGAGGCCGACATCGGCACGGCCAGCCGCCTTGAGGGCCAAAGCTTTAGTGGACAACTTCGCGAATGTCGCTGGAGGTTTCGGTGCCAGTGCAGCATTTGTCACCAGCGCCCAGGTTTCGTACTGCACGGGGATCCCGTAGTAGTTGAACCCAAACTGAAAACCCGAGAGGACATTGGGGGCGAACAAGGCCTTCTTAGCCGGTGACAAAGTCAACGGCACTATCAAAGAGGCGGCGGCGAGCTCACCTGTCCAGGTGTTATCAGCCCAGATGACATCGGGGGCTTGATCAGCCGGCACTGTTGTGAGTTCGGCTTTGATCGCTGAAAGTTCTTTGGTCACTACGTTGACCGGGTGGCCTTGGTAACCGTCCTTCAAAAACTCTGAAACAGTAGCTGCGCGCGAGACGTCAACCCAAATAGTGATCGGACTTGGCGCGGCTACCGCACTCGGTGCTACCGCGGCCGAAAGAGCAGTTGCCGCAAGTATCGGCGCGATCAAGTAAGTGACTGGCATGCGCGCAAGCCTTTCGCCAAGTGCATTTCGCACTCGGTGCCTCCTCACTTTGAGCCGACGTCAATGCCCAATCGCCGAGCCGACCTCGAACGCTGGCGGGCGGCCCGCATCCGGTTTAGCCGCTTTACGAGCATGGGGTCAAAGGCCAGTGCTTCTGGGGTATCAATCAAGTTATTTACGATTTGGTAATACCTGGTGCCGCTCATTTCGAATAGATCGCGAATTGCCTGCTCCTTGGCGCCCGCGTATTTCCACCACTGGCGCTCAAACTCCAAAATACTGCGATCGCGCTCACTGAGCAGGGCCGCCGCGGCCTCATGGTCAAGGGGGGTACGTGCGGCTTCCATCTAGACATCCTCCGTGGCGTTGATCAACTGTGTGTATCGGCTTTGGCCCTTGACCATATCGCCCGGGCCGCCATCAGCGCCGGAAGCCCGCGTTGCGTGTCACCCGATTTGCGGCTTTCGGGGGCTATTTGGCCTTTGTCGCCACATGAGTCACACGAGTCAGACGAGTCACACGAATCAGACGAGTGACACGAGTCATTGGGGGAGGCGCCGAGTGCGCCTGATGATGGCCCAACTAAATGCATAACCCAGACCATTAGTGGCCCAGTGCAGACCCATCGGGGCGAGCACACTGCCCGACATCAACCGCAGCGCGCAGAAGACAAACCCGGCCAAAGTTGTCGTCAAAACACTTAATGCGATGGCAAAAATATTGCCGCGCCGGCCTTGGCCAACTACCGAACCCAGCGCCGGGTTCTGCTCGTGGCTGCCTATTGACGGCAACACATGCCATAAGCCGAAAAGGATGGAAGAAAGTACGATGCCCCAGACCAGACCGTAACGACGTGCCAACATCGAGAACAGCACGGCGCGGAACGCAATCTCCTCAAGTAGCACGGTGCCGAACGGCACTTCAAGCAGTGCGTGGAAGGCAAGTCGGCCACCACTTAATTCCGCATGACGATCATCGCGGAAGGCATTGCGCGTGGGTTTGAAAATGATGCCGACGACATAAACTAAAGTCACCGCGCCAATGCATATTCCGGCCCAGATCAGGCCACTTAGGTAGTGCGTCCAACTCAAGCCCATGTCGGTGAACGTGTTGCCATCAAGTAGGCCCAAGGCCAAAAGGATCACCGAACTTGCGAACGACCAAAGTAGGTAGTGCGAATTCGGTGCTACGCGGTTGTTCACGACATTGATAAGCAAGAGCATGCCAATTACCAACGCCAACGGCCACCATGGCAACCCAGCCTCTTGGGTGGGGGCCAGCCAATTGAAGAGATTCAAGATCGTCCCCCCTGCCATGGACTAGTGAGCCCTCGCGGAGCCCGCTCCCCACGCCGGGTCAGCGGTAACCGGGGTACGGAGCCCTCACCTCGTGAACCTTACCGGTTCTCCTCCGTGACAAGTTTGAACTTTCACCTGGGCTTTACTCGACCATAGGCGGGAACGAATAGCCGCAACCACCACAGGTGAGCTCAAGATGTGAAATCTCCCCCACGTCCGCTGATTTTGCCGGGACGACGTGGGGGACTCTCATACTTAAATACGAGCACCGCGATAGCCACTACGAACAAGAGGATGATCGTGATTCCCAGTGCCATGATTACCCCAGCACGCTCCACACAATGAGGACGAAGATGAGAAGGCCCAAGCCTAAGACGATGGCCGCGCTCAAAGACAGGAAACTCTTTGAAGCCGCAATCCTCTTGGCCACTTCCGAACTATTTTCAATTTTAGCAAGATCCACAATCAACGCGTTCGCCTCACGGATTACCGCGAATTGCGAGACCATCGCAAGGATTCCTGTTACCGCTGCCACTGCAATTGCAAGATACCGCGATGCGTCACTGGCACTTGCGAATGTGCCCTGCGCAGCTAGTACAAAGATGGCGATTAGAACTAAGGCAGGTGCAACCTGAGCCAGAATCAACTGCACCCGCTTTTCATTCCACAACTTTAGTAATGCCTCTTCAGTCACTTTTCATCTCTTTCACTCGAGGGTAAACAACTTCCGCTCAAATCTTAGGTGACCTGGCGCTAACCTGCCATTCGAATAACTTGAGCCACTAGCCCCCCGAGAGTGTCGCGGTCAACGAGGGCGGCGTACTGTCATGGATGTGGGCAATGGTGAAGTCGCACCCGATATCGAAGACCGCAGCGTGCTTACGAAAGTGGCCCCGGCACCCAATAGTTCTATCGCCTACGGGCCACTGCCCGATCAGGTAGCCGACTGCTTTTCTAGCGATGACTTTGGCCTAGCCACGGCGCGGCCACTACTACTGCTTATCCACGGGGGCTACTGGCGCCCGCGATTTGACCGTGAGCACCTGCGCACTTTCGCAGCCGAGCTCGCAGACGCTGGCTGGCAGGTGGCCTCGATCGAATACCGGCGCATCCCCGGTGACCCTGATGCGATGGTCGCTGATGTGCGGGCCGCAATCGAGAACCTCCCTGATCAGATCGCCGGCCATAATGGCCAAGTCATCATCATTGGGCACTCCGCCGGCGGCCACTTAGCGTTATGGGCCGCGGCTCAAGTAGCCCTGGCAGAGCCGAGCCGAACTCAAATTACCGGCGTCATCGCACTCGCAGCCGTTAGTGATTTAGAACTTGCCCAGCAACTTGATCTTAATGATGGTGGTGTCCGTGATTTTCTAGGCTGCCCAGCTCAAGAACGCGCTGACTTAAATCCAATGCACCTACCCCCGCTGTGCCCGGTA
>CAMDKJ010000051.1 GCA_945900705.1 Bifidobacterium breve
CCGCCGAACTAACCGTGAACCCAACCTTTGCAGGGCCAGTAGCCCCTGGCGGCAGGTAAAAGTGGGCAACTAGATGGGTTTTCGCCGCCCGAATACCATTTCGGGCCGTAGTGGTGAATTCAGCCGACGAACGCAGCCGGTGGGAGGCAGTCAACATGACCGACCCACCTTAAGGTCAGGCAGAAAGGCGAGTGCGGCCCTTGGCGCGGCGTGCGGCCAAGATGCCACGGCCGGCGCGGGTGCGCATCCTGAGGCGAAACCCATGCGTCTTAGCCCGACGGCGGGTGTTCGGCTGGAAAGTGCGCTTCATTGAAAACTCCTGATGGCTGGGGAGAGTGCTCACTGAGAGTACGGACTCACTAGGTTGCCCGTCAAACCGGGGTACCAATTGTTGGATTTTGGGCTTGAACTTCACCCCCGGGGTTGTGCTCTAGGGGCTGATTGATTATGTTAGGGACTTCGGCCCCAGAAATGCGTCCACATCTGTGGATAAACATGTGGATAGTTTGCTGATAACGGACGGGAAACACCATGGTTGACCAGGTTGGCACCGCCACCACAGATCTCGCACAAATTTGGGCACAGACCTTGGCCTCACTCGCCGACGGGGTTTTAACCCCACAACAGAGCGCATTTGTGGCATTAACCAGACCCCTGGGCCTCGTTGAAGATACGGCGCTGATCGCCGCACCCAATGAATTTACTAAAGATGTGCTCGAAACCCGTTTGAAGCCAATGGTCGTGCAGGCTCTTTCAGAGACTTTGGGACGTGAAGTCCGCCTTGCTGTCACGGTTGACCCAACTATCGCACCCGATTTTGATGACCTTGCCACAGATGAAGTCGCTGATGCCACCTACGCCGACGCACTTGATGTGTTACCTGAGGTATCACAGCGCCAAGACGAGCGGCCGGGCACTGGTTCACCTGGAACCCGCGCAGAGGATGCGCGGTTGAACTCTAAGTACACCTTTGACACTTTCGTTATCGGCTCGAGTAACCGCTTCGCCCATGCCGCCGCGGTTGCCGTAGCTGAGCAGCCAGCCCGTGCTTACAATCCACTTTTTATCTACGGTGGTTCGGGGCTAGGTAAAACACATTTACTCCACGCCATCGGCCACTACACCGGCACTCTGTATAAAGGCACCCGGGTGCGGTATGTCAGCTCAGAAGAATTTACCAATGAATTTATTAACAGTATCCGCGATGACAAGGCCGCCAATTTTCAACGCCGGTATCGCGATGTTGACGTATTGTTAGTTGATGATATTCAGTTCCTAAGCGGAAAAGTCCAGACGCAGGAAGAGTTTTTCCATACTTTTAACACGTTGCATAATGCTAATAAGCAAATAGTTGTGACCTCGGATTTACCACCGAAACAACTACCGGATTTTGAAGATCGGATGCGCTCACGATTTGAGTGGGGCCTAATCACCGACGTTCAGCCCCCTGACCTTGAAACCCGTATCGCTATCCTCCGTAAGAAGAGTGTGCAAGAGAGGTTGGCCGCTCCACCTGAAGTCCTCGAATACATCGCTTCCAAGATTTCCACTAATATTCGTGAACTTGAGGGTGCCTTAATCCGCGTGACCGCATTTGCTTCATTGAACCGTCAACCCGTTGACTTAGCTATAACTGAAGTAGTACTTAAGGACCTTTTCCCTTCGGAGACCGGCCCGGAAATCACGGCAGCACAAATTATGGCTGCATCTGCCACTTACTTTGGTGTGACAATTGAAGACTTATGTGGCGCCAGTAGATCCAGGGTGTTGGTTACCGCCCGCCAGATAGCGATGTACCTATGCCGGGAGTTGACCGATTTATCGCTTCCGAAGATCGGTCAAGCTTTTGGGGGACGCGATCACACCACGGTTATGCACGCTGACCGTAAAATTCGTCACCTAATGGCTGAACGGCGGAGTTTATTTAATCAAGTCACTGATTTAACCAGCCGAATAAAGTCGCAACCGCGGTCGATGTAATACCACCGCTAATAGCATTCATTTATCCCAGAAGAACTCTTTTGTCACACCCGTATCCCTAATCCCCATGTTACCCACACCTGTGGATGGTTGTTGTGGATAATATTGTGGATAAATCGATAAAAATTACCAGTTTCTCTTCCCATCCCCATTGGTGGGTAACTTGTGGATAAACATTGTTCGTGGGGGCAAATTCCTTCTTTTTCGGGGATAACCTTGGGCTAACACCCTGCCTCTGGTGCACGGCGCCAATCTTTTCCACCTTCGTCCACTAGACCCTTGGCCGGCGCCCCCAGTTAATCCCCACCCAAAAACCTCTAGGCCACTGGTAAATTGGCCCTTATCCCCAGTTTCCACAGCACCTACTACGACTACTACCTCTACCGTTAATTGGAGTTACAAACCAGCATTGGTGGTTGGCCTGGGGATTAACCTCACGGACACTTATCCGCACAGGTCTAGACCTTCCGCTAGTGATCTCTACGCTCGCCTGACACACTGGGCCCCTTACCCACGGGTTACTCGATTCCGGTGCCTAAAGCACCGGTTTCTCAACTGGAGGCGATCGTGAAGTTTCGTGTCGAGCGTGATGTCCTCGCTGACGCAGTCGCTTGGGCTGCCCGCACCCTGCCGACCCGCCCCGCGCTACCGGTATTAGCCGGGTTGGTCCTAACAGCCGAGGGTGATGTCCTAACACTTAGTAGTTTTGACTACGAGGTCTCAGCGCGAGTTGAACTGCCAGTTAGTGTTACCGAACCAGGCACCGCCTTGGTGTCGGGGCGCCTCCTTGCCGATATTGCGCGGTCACTGCCAGCGCAGCCCGTTGTCATTGAGAGTGAAGGCACCCGCATTGTTATTACCTGCGGGAGATCATCTTTTACCCTGCCAACTTTGCCCGTCGAGGATTACCCGCAGTTACCAGCAATGCCAGCAACATCTGGAACAGTCGAGGGCTCACTATTTGCTGCCGCGGTGGCACAGGTGGCAATAGCTGCTGGCCGCGATGACACCCTGCCAACACTGACCGGTATCCGTGTCGAAATTGAAGGCGGCAACATTGTTTTAGCAGCGACCGACAGATACCGACTTGCAGTGCGTGAATTTAACTGGCAGCCAGATTCACCCAAAATTTCTACCAACGCACTTATCCCAGCGCGCACCTTGGCCGACACCGCTAAAGCCCTTGCCTCCGTAGATCAAGTATTCATCGCTTTAGGTGCCCAGGGCACAAGTGAAGGATTAATTGGTTTCGAAGGTAATGGCCGGCGTACTACCACGCGCCTTTTAGATGGTGAGTTCCCGAAGTACCGCACCTTGCTCCCGAGTGAAGCCGCAACGGTAGCCACCGTCGATACCTCTGAGTTGGCTGATGCGGTCAAGCGGGTGTCCTTGGTCGCTGAGAGAAATACCCCCGTCCGCTTAGCTTTTGAGGGCTCAGAAGTCTTACTTCGGGCAGGTGCGGGAGATGACGCACAAGCTAGTGAAGCCGTAGCTTGCAATATCGATGGTGATGGGCTAGAAATCGCCTTCAACCCCACCTATCTTCTCGATGGATTAACGTCCGTCGATAGGGCAATAACCCGGTTCTCATTTACCCAAGCAACCCGACCAGCCGTGTTATCTGGGTTGGCTGATGCGGGCGACAAACCAAGTGATGAGTACCGCTACCTGCTTATGCCGGTACGTCTGACTGGCTGATCGTGTGGGTTCAGTCGCTGGGCCTGACAGACCTGCGCTCATACAAGCAGGTCGATTGCACTCTGCAGCGCGGGGTGACAACTTTTGTTGGGCGTAATGGTCAAGGTAAAACAAACCTGGTCGAAGCGATTGGCTATCTAGCCACCCTCGGCAGCCACCGCGTGGCAACTGATGCCCCTTTGGTTCGCACCGGTGCTACTCAAGGAATAATCCGCTGCGAGGTTGTCAACGACGAACGTGTCATCATGATTGAACTCGCCATTAATCCCGGGGCCGCTAATAAGGCACGAATAAATCGATCTCCGGTACCTAAAGTGCGTGACGTTTTAGGCTTGCTAAGAACCGTACTTTTTGCTCCGGAGGATTTAGCACTTGTAAAAGGTGACCCGAGTGAACGTCGTAGGTTTCTCGACGACCTGTTAGTCCAACGCACACCCCGACTTGCAGGTACACGCAGTGACTACGAGCGAACCCTTAAACAACGCAACGCTCTACTAAAGTCATCAAGTATCGCGAGGCGAAGTGCGAGCACTGAGATGCTTCGGACTTTAGAAGTGTGGGATGAGCAACTGGCCGCTTTCGGGTCTGAGCTAGTTGCGGCGCGAATCGCACTACTTGATGACCTAATAAATTTAGGACGCGAAAAATACACCTTCATCTCAGGTGATGATGAAACATTGTTCGGTATGAAATACGTTTCAGCACTTGGTGTTGACACCCCGTTATTACTCGACCGTGAGAGTTGGAAGCTGGCAATTCTTGACGCGATCCGCAACAAACGAAAAGAGGAGCTCGATCGTGGCCTCACGTTGATTGGCCCACACCGCGATGACATCTTGCTAACTCTCGGGCAAATGCCAGCAAAGGGCTATGCATCACACGGTGAGTCTTGGTCTATTGCCCTAGCCCTTCGCCTTGCCTCCTACGACCTATTACGTTCCGATGGCGTTGATCCCGTGTTAATACTTGATGACGTTTTCGCTGAACTCGACGTCTCTCGCAGGCAGCGCCTCGCAGAGCAGGTGTCGACAGCTACCCAAGTACTCATCACCGCCGCGGTTGACATGGATATCCCAGATTCCCTCAACGGGGTTAAATTCTCAGTGGACTCCGGCTCGGTTACCTTGCAGGAAAGCTCATGAGTGAAGATCAGAACCAACCAAGTGATGCCGCAGCCGGGGCACTGCGGCGGGCCACAGCGGGGGGTCAACCAAAGACAAAAAAGTCAACCTCGCGAAAGAAGCCGACCGGCTACCAAGGGCGCGATCCACAACTTCTTGGGGCAGCAGTGGATGATTTCCTTATCGAAAAAGGCTGGGAGCACTCGAGTACCGCCGCGGCCCTTATTACAAACTGGGCCGATATTGCCGGGGCCGACCTGGCCAACCACGTGACCCCTGAGTCATTTATTGACGGTGAACTGGCCCTGCTCGCCGAATCGACCTCCTGGGCCACCCAAGTCCGGCTCCTACTGCCGCACCTTCGGACGGTCATCGATGAGGCGGTTGGCAAAGGTGTGGTTAAGAGCATCACCGTCGTGGGTCCAAGTGCCCCGAGTTGGGTGGCCGGCCCGCGCAGAGTGAAGGGTCGAGGCCCCCGTGACACATACGGCTAAATGCCACCAGAGCACTATGTCAAGGGAAAAACCCAGTTAATCCGGATACCACCTTAGCAATAGGGGGTTGAATGCGGTTAAACGCCCTTCACGGGCCGTGCCGAGCACGTGACTGTCAGAATCATCCACTAGACTCTTGTGAAGTTGCCGAGCCCAAATTTCCTAAACACAATCCAGCAATTTCGTCGGCAAAACCAGTGTTTACCCCTAAAAAGGAGGCTCGACCACCGTGTCCTATGACGCCAGCGCCATCACCGTGTTGGAGGGCCTTGACGCCGTCCGTAAACGGCCAGGCATGTACATCGGCTCCACCGGTGAGCGCGGCCTTCATCACCTGGTCTACGAAGTCGTCGATAACTCGGTGGACGAATCCCTGGCTGGCTACGCCACCACCATCGCGGTCACTTTGCTGGCCAATGGCGGGGTGCGGGTTATTGACGATGGCCGCGGCATTCCGGTAGACGAGCACCCCATTGAGAAGAAGCCAGCGGTTGAGGTGGTGCTAACCGTCCTGCACGCCGGCGGCAAGTTCGGCGGCTCGGGCTACTCGGTTTCTGGTGGGCTCCACGGGGTTGGTGTCTCGGTCGTTAATGCACTTTCCAAGCAACTAGATGTTGAAGTTCGCCGTGATGGCTTCACCCACCGGCAGACCTACGACCATGGTGTTCCCACCGCACCACTTGCCAAAGGTGAGGCTGTCACCGCAAGTGGTACCACAATTACTTTTTGGGCCGACGAAGAAATCTTCGAGACCACCCACTTCGACTTCACAACTTTGTCGCGCCGGTTCCAAGAGATGGCGTTCCTTAACAGCGGTTTAACTATCTCGTTAACCGATGAGCGAGTGCTGGTGGTAGTTGATACCGAAGACGATGACAACGTTGAGCAGGTGCGTAGCGTCAGCTACTGCTACGAGGGCGGTATTGCAGATTTTGTACGCCACATCAATGCCAGCAAAGGCGTTGCGAACCCGAGTGTGATCTATATTGAAACTGAAGCCGAAGACAAACGCATGAGCGCTGAAATCGCCATGCAGTGGAACACGACGTATACCGAATCGGTCTATACTTTCGCGAATACAATTAATACCACCGAGGGTGGTACCCACGAAGAAGGCTTCAGAGCGGCCATGACAACTTTGGTAAATAAATTCGCTCGCGAGTGGGGCATCCTAAAAGAGAAGGACATCAACCTAAGCGGTGAAGACATCCGCGAAGGCCTCACCGCTATCGTCAGTGTCAAACTCCTTGAACCACAATTCGAAGGTCAAACCAAAGGTAAACTCGGAAACACCGAGATGAAAGCTTTTGTGCAAAAAGTAGTTAACGATCAACTTGGAGCTTGGTTTGAAAAAAACCCGGCCGAAGGTAAAGAAATTGCTCGCAAGTCGGTCAATGCAGCCTCAGCGCGCATAGCTGCACGCAAAGCCCGCGACTTAGCCCGTAACCGCAAGGGCTTACTGGGCGGCGCCGGGATGCCAGGCAAGTTAATTGACTGCTCAAGCCGGGAGCCCGAAGACTGTGAGGTCTACATCGTCGAGGGCGACTCCGCAGGCGGCTCGGCCCGCCAAGGCCGCGACCCGAAAACCCAAGCAATTTTGCCGATCCGCGGCAAAATCCTCAACGTCGAAAAAGCGCGGATTGACAGAGTCCTACAAAACACTGAAGTTCAAGCTCTAGTGTCCGCTTTTGGCACCGGCGTGCAGGACGATTTCGATATCAACCGGCTGCGGTACCACAAAGTGGTATTGATGGCTGATGCTGACGTTGATGGTCAACATATTCGGACCCTGCTACTTACCTTGCTATTTAGATTCATGAAGCCACTTGTTGAACAAGGTTTTGTCTTCTTGGCCCAGCCACCGTTATATAAAATTAAGTGGTCACGTGAGGTAGCTGACTTCGCGTACTCCGATCGCGAGCGCGACGCGCTAATGGAAGCCGGCTTTGCAGCTGGCCGCCGGCTTCCCAAAGAAGAGGCAGTACAGCGTTACAAGGGCCTTGGTGAAATGAACGCCGACGAACTATGGGAGACCACCATGGATCCCTCGCGCCGAATTTTACTGAGGGTCACAATTGACGACGCTGCGCAGGCCGACGAAATGTTTAGTGTGCTGATGGGTGAAGATGTTGAGTCACGCCGAAACTTCATTCAACAAAATGCGCGCGACGTTCGTTTCCTTGATATCTAGTAAACCAGTTTTGAACTGAACTAACAACGGAGATATTTCGTGGCTGACGAGATCGACATCGTAGAAGTAGTAGACCCTGGTCAACATGGGCGCATTGAGCCCGTCGACCTTCAAACTGAAATGCAGCGGTCGTACCTCGACTACTCCATGTCGGTCATCGTCTCTCGCGCGCTTCCCGATGTGCGCGATGGTTTAAAGCCAGTTCATCGACGCGTGCTTTACGCGATGTACGACGGCGGCTATCGCCCTGATCGCAACTTCTCCAAGTCAGCACGCGTCGTTGGCGATGTGATGGGCAGTTACCACCCCCATGGTGATAGCGCGATCTATGACGCGTTGGTGCGCCTAGCCCAGCCGTGGTCACTTCGGTACCCCCTTGTTCAAGGGCAGGGAAACTTCGGGTCCCCGGGTAATGACCCGCCCGCGGCCCAGCGTTACACCGAGTGCCGCATGGCCCCGTTGGCCATGGAGATGGTGCGCGATATCGACGAAGATACTGTTGATTTCGGGCCAAACTACGACGGGCGCACCCAAGAGCCATTGGTGCTGCCCGCGCGCTTCCCGAACCTACTTGTTAATGGCAGTGCCGGTATTGCAGTTGGCATGGCCACCAATATCCCACCGCATAACCTGCGTGAGATCGCGGCCGGAGCGCAGTGGATTCTCGAGCATCCAACAGCGGAGCGCGAGGAGCGCCAAGCAGCACTCCTCGAAATTGTTAAAGGCCCTGACTTCCCGACCGGTGCGTTGATCGTTGGCCGAAAAGGAATTGACGATGCATACCGCACTGGGCGTGGCTCTATCACGATGCGCGCGGTGGTCACCGTCGACGAAGATTCACGCGGGCGCCAGATTCTGATTGTCACCGAATTGCCGTACCAAGTAAACCCTGACAATTTGTTGCTGCGGGTTGCTGAGCTAGTCGGCGACGGAAAACTCACCGGCATTGCCGACGTGCGTGATGATTCATCCTCGCGTACCGGTATGCGTTTGATATTTGAGTTGAAGCGCGACGCCGTCGCGCAGGTGGTATTGAATCAACTCTTTAAGCACACCCAACTCCAAGATAACTTCGGCGCCAATATGCTGGCACTTGTTGATGGGGTGCCGCGCACCTTAACCCTCGAGCAGTTCATTCGGCACTGGATCACCCATCAAATTGAGGTCATCCAACGTCGCACCCGTTATCGCTTGCGCAAGGCCGAAGAACGCGCCCATATTTTGCGCGGCTACCTAAAGGCCCTTGATGCGATTGACGAAGTCATTGCATTGATTCGCGCATCATCAACAGTTGATGACGCACGCACGGGTTTGATGGCGCTACTTGAGATAGATGAGGTTCAAGCAACCGCAATCCTCGACATGCAGTTGCGCCGCCTTGCAGCCCTCGAACGCCAAAAAATCGTTGATGAGTATGACGATCTAATGTCACGAATCACTGACTACAACGACATTTTGTCCAACGAGCCACGGCAGCGGTCAATTGTCTCCCAGGAGTTGCAGGAGATTACCGATAAATTTGGTGACGATCGACGCACTGACTTTGTTGCCTGGGACGGTGATGTCACCGATGAAGATCTCATAACCGAAGAAGAAGTGGTGGTAACAATCACCGCAGGTGGTTACGCCAAGCGCACCAAGAGTGAGCTCTACCGGGCGCAGCGTCGAGGTGGTCGCGGTGTCAAGGGTGCGGCCCTCCGGCAAGATGATGTTGTTGAGCACATGTTTGTAACAAGTACCCACCACTGGATTTTGTTCTTCACTAATAAAGGTCGGGTATATCGGGCAAAGTCTTATCAGCTACCAGATGCCGGTCGTGATGCACGTGGCCAGCATGTTGCAAACCTGTTGGCCTTCCGGCCCGATGAAACCATTGCCCAGGTTCTCGCCATCGCCGATTATCAAGCAGGTGAAAACCTAGTGTTGGCCACCCGTAAAGGCATGGTGAAAAAGACAAAACTTGAGGAGTTCGACACCAACCGCAGTGGCGGCATCATTGCCATCAATCTTGCCGAAGACGACGAATTAATCGCGGCGCGCTTAGTGTCGAATACCGATGATCTAATGCTGTTCTCTCGCAAGGGGATGTCAGCACGCTTCCCAGGCAATGATGAAACTCTCCGACCTATGGGCCGCGCCACCAGCGGCGTTATTGGAATGCGGTTTAGGTCCGGTGATGCTTTGCTCGCAATGGATGTGGTCCGCCCTGACACCTTCGTGGTCACCATCACCGATGGCGGCTTCGCAAAACGTACGGCCGTGGGTGAGTGGGCGCCGAAGGGGCGCGGAATTCTTGGTGTCCGGGCCATGCGTTTAGTTGAGGAGCGCGGCTCACTTGTCGGTGCCATGGTGTGTGAAGCCGAGGATCAGATCTTCGCAATCGCCTCAAATGGCGTCGTGATCCGCACTCGTGTTGTCGAGATTCGACCATCGGGGCGTGACACCATGGGGGTAACACTGATGAACTTGGCCGACGGTGACACCGTGGTTGCGGTGGCCCGGGCCGGCGAGGGCGACGACAGTGATAGCGATGAGGACGAAGGCGAGGCCACGGTTTGACCGTCGACGTGACTAGCGGGCCGCGCAAGGCGCGCCTGTATGTGTCGCGGATCGACCCTTGGTCGATTTTCAAGGCGGCCTTCATGCTGGCTTTGGCCTTGGGCATCGTCATCGTGGTT
>CAMDKJ010000052.1 GCA_945900705.1 Bifidobacterium breve
GTTCTGGATCTTTGGCGAATAACTCAATCAGCAACGGGGTGTTGACCGGTCCGGGAGAAAGTGCATTGACTCGCACTCCCGAGCGCGCAAATTGCACACCGAGTTCGCGGCTCATAGCCAGCACTCCACCCTTTGATGCGGTGTAAGAAATCTGCGAAGTGGCGGCGGCCATGGTGGCGACAAAGGAGGCCGTGTTGATAATCGACCCTTTACCTTGCTCGAGCATGTAGGGCAGGACAGCCTTGCAACATAAGAAGACAGATGTCAGGTTCACCTCTTGCACTCGCCGCCAGGCATCGATCCCTGTCTCGAGGATGGAATCGTCATCGGGTGGAGAAATACCTGCGTTATTAAAAGCGATATCGATGCTGCCGTAGGTGTCCTTGGCGGCCTGAAACATGGCAGCAACTTGATCGGCATTGGTGACGTCGGTCTTGATAAAAAGTCCACCGACTTCAGCAGCAGCCGCCTCGCCGCTGGTTGGGTCTAGGTCACCGATTACCACCTTGGCGCCTTCGTCGGCAAGTCGTCGAACGGTGGCCAAGCCGATACCGCTTGCCCCACCGGTGATGACCGCTACGCGGCCCTCAAGACGTCGACATTTGCTGTCACTCATGATTCCTCAATTCTTTATCAGTAGTCCCACTAGCGGTTGCTGAATTAATCTTCGGTGCTCAAGAACACGTTTTTGGTTTCAGTGAACGCATCGAGTGCATCTGGTCCGAGTTCACGACCTAGGCCTGAGCGCTTGAAACCACCAAATGGGGTCCAGTACCTGACCGAGGAGTGGGAGTTAACCGACAGGTTGCCAGCTTCGATACCGCGGGCTACCCGAAGTGCGCGACCGACATCGCGGGTCCAAATTGACCCTGACAGACCAAACTCGGAGTCATTTGCCAAAGCGATGCCGTCGGCCTCATCCTCAAAAGCGGTGACGACAACAACCGGGCCGAAAATTTCTTCGCGAAAGGCCCGCGCATCAGGTGCTACCGGCGCGAGCACGGTGGGGGCGAACCAGTAGCCGGGCCCCGTTGGGCAACTACCCCGGAAGGCAATTGGCGCATCACTTGGCACGTAGGAAGAAACGGTGTCATGTTGCGCCCGTGAGATAAGTGGCCCCATTTCGGTTTGCTCAAGTGTTGGATCGCCAACAACTACGCCCTTTACGGCAGTTTCAAAAAGCTCCATGAAGCGATAGAAGACCGATCGCTGAACCAAAATGCGCGAGCGAGCGCAGCAATCCTGTCCAGCATTATCGAACACCCCATAAGGGGCTGTGGCCGCAGCCTTTTCGATATCGGCGTCGGCGAAAATAATGTTGGCGCTCTTACCACCGAGTTCTAGGGTTACCGGCTTAATCTGTGGTGCGCAACCGGCCATAACCGCAGCGCCCACTGCTGTTGAGCCGGTGAAGACCACTTTGCGAACGAGCGGATTGTCAACAAACCGTTGCCCAACGATCGAACCCTTGCCGGGTAGCACGATGAAGACGTCCTCGGGGATACCGGCTTCAAGGGCGAGTTCACCGAGCCTGATCGCGGTCAGGGGCGTCAATTCAGCTGGTTTCAAAACCACGGTGCATCCTGCGGCCAAGGCGGGAGCAAAACCCCAACCGGCAATCGGCATCGGGAAATTCCAGGGGACGATGACACCAACTACGCCGATAGGCTCCTTGAAAGTAATGTCAACACCACCTGGCACTGGGATCTGCTGCCCGAACAGCCGCTCGGGGGCACCGGAGTAATAGTTGAGGACATTGGCGACGTTATTTGCTTCCCACCGGGCGTTGCCTATGGTGTGACCGGAGTTCTTGACCTCAAGTTGGGCAAGTTCCTCAGCGTGGTCGCGCACCACATTTGAAAATCTGCGCAGCAAGTTTGCTCGATCACCCGGAGAAACACCTCGCCAAGATTCAAAGGCCGCATTAGCGCGCGCAATTGCCTGATCGGCTTCATCGGCTGAGGTAGCGGCGACGTTAGCAACAATCTCTTCAGTGGCCGGGTTAATTACGGCGTGCATTTCATCTCCCGAGTAGTGAATTCTGCGGTGATAGTGCTGGGCTTAGAGTCGCTCGAAACTGCGGTACCGCTCCCAGTCGGTCACGGCCTTGCCAAATGCGGCAAGTTCTACTTTCGCCATGTTGGTGTAGTGGGCCTGCACTGCGGCACCGAAAGTCTCAGTGATCCAAGGTGAAGACTCCCATAGTTTCAGTGAGTCGCGCATGTCAGAAGCCACGTGGGCTGAATCACTCGAGTAGGCATTGCCTTCGAACTCCGGCTCCAGAGGCAAGTTGCGCTCGATGCCATCAAGGCCGGCCGCGATCATCCCGGCGACGGCGAGATACGGATTTACATCACCGCCTGGAACTCGGTTCTCAAGTCGAAGTGATTGACCGTGGCCGACGAGCCGGAAAGCGCAGGTGCGGTTATCGCGACCCCAGCGCACCGCGGTCGGCGCGAAGGAACCTGGCACGAAGCGTTTGTACGAGTTGATCTGGGGAGCATAAAGAAGTGTCAGTTCGTCAATATGTGCCAACTGGCCGGCGATGAAGGCTTTACCCAAGGCCGACATACCTGACGGGTCATTGTCATCAGCCATCACCATCGAGCCATCGTTGCCGCGGAAGGAAAGATGGATGTGACATGAGCTGCCTTCCCGCTCATTGAACTTTGCCATGAAGGTTAGAGATACCCCTTCTTGAGCGGCAATCTCCTTGGCCCCGGTTTTGTAAACCACATGGTTGTCGCAGGTGGCTAGCGCCCCTGTGTACTTGAAAGCGATCTCATGCTGACCAAGATTACATTCACCTTTTGCGCTCTCAACGGTCATACCGGCCGTGGTCATCTCATTCCGGATGCGGCGAAGAAGGGGTTCAACCCTTGCGGTACCGAGCATCGAATAGTCAACGTTATAAAGATTTGCCGGAGTGAGATCGCGGTAGCCGCTCTCCCATGCCTCCTCGTAGGAATCCAGAAAAACAATGAACTCAAGTTCGGTGCCAACAAATGCGCCCATGCCGGCATCGGCAAGTCGGGCAAGTTGCCCTCGCAGGATTTGCCGGGGTGAGGCGACCACGTCAGAGCCGTCCTCCCAAAGCACATCGCACAGCACACCGACGGTGCCGGGCTGCCAGGGCTGGTAATGCAAGGTGCCGAGGTCGGGGCGCATCACGAGGTCGCCGTACCCCGTCTCCCAAGATGACATCTCGTAGCCGTTGACGGTGTTCATGTCAACGTCGACGGCGAGAAGGTAGTTGCACCCTTCGGTGCCGTGGCCGAGTATTTCGTCGACAAAAAAATGTGCATGGATGCGCTTGCCCTGGAGGCGCCCTTGCATATCGGTGATTGCTACCGCCACCGTGTCGATGGTGCCGGCCTCGACTTCGCGCTTGAGGGTTTCAACATCAAGTCGGGCAATGCGAGCCATTTACTACCTCCGGGTCGCGATCATCACTCAGGACCCCAACCCTGCCCTATGAAGGACTCCTTTAGCGTTCCGGCCCCCGAATTAGTCATCGCCGAAGAAGGTATTTAGCTCGATGGTGACCTACGCTGCCATTTATGGACGAGGTGTCAGGTGGTTGACCCATTCGCTCTGCTGCCACCCGCAGATGCTGCTCGGATAGCTAAATTAGCCTGCGTCCGAAATGCCAGCGCGGTCTCGGTTTTGGCCGGCGGGATCACCAACCGCAACTACAAGGTGACAACCCCGGCCGGAATTGTCGTCGTTCGACTCTCCGATTCTGGGTCGTCAGTGCTCGCGATTGATCGTGACAACGAGCACCTGAATTCAATCTCCGCCGCGGTCTGCGGAGCCGGAGCACCCGTAATCGAGTATTTACCCGAGGCTGGCGCCTTGGTCGTCGGCTGGATCGAAGGACGAACGTATACCGAAGCTGATGTTCGTAATCCGGTGAACTTGCCGAGAATCGCTGCGGCGTGTCGGCTACTGCACGCCGGCCCACGATTTGTCAGTGACTTTAATATGTTCGACATCCAGGCTCGCTATTTATCGCTGGTGCAAGCCGAGGGGTATCGGTTACCCGCACGGTACCTGGATCTCATGCCGGCATTTGCGCGTATGCGAGCCGCGATGGAGGTGCACCCAGAGCCTGCGGTGCCCTGCAATAACGATCTGCTGGCAGCAAATTTCATTGATGGGGGCGACAGGCTTTGGCTCATCGACTATGAATATTCGGGCAACAATGAAGCAAGCTTTGAGCTCGGCAATATCTGGAGTGAATCCACCCTGCATTCAAAGTTGTTGGAGGTGCTCGTCGAAAGTTATTGGGGGCAGCACTTGCCGGGTAAGACGGCCCGGGCCCGTCTTTGGGGGTTGGCATCTCAGTACGGCTGGACCTTATGGGCGGCTATCCAAACATCGATTAGCCCGATCGATTTTGATTATTGGGCATGGGGGATGGAGAAATATGATCGGGCGGTCGCTGAGTTCGATAGTCCGGGTTTTGAGCGGTTATTGCTTGACGTTGCAACCGGCCACTAACGAAATGGGTGCCTAGCCCTTGGGCGTGTCGAATTAGCCGGAAATCACTGCGGGAGGACACTCAGTGCCAATAGTGTCCCTCTCGCGGGGGTCGCAAGGTGCGAAACCCTCGCGAAATGACATTGCCCGCGTTACTGAGGAGGACAACGGTGGCAGACCAATCGACCCTGAGTGCCGATGAACAACAGTTGGCAGATCTGGGATATAAGCAGGAATTGAACCGAAGTTGGTCTGGATTTTCTAACTTCGCGATCTCGTTCTCGATCATCTCGATCCTGGCAGGTTGCTTCACTACTTTCTATTTCGGCTGGAATAACGGCGGCCCGATCGCTATTTCGTTGGGCTGGCCAATTATCGCGGCACTAATTTTGATAATTGGTTTCTGTATGTCAGAACTAGTTTCGGCATACCCAACCAGTGGCGGCATCTACTGGTGGGCGAGCAAGCTGGGTAGCGTAAAAGCCGGTTATTACACCGGTTGGCTGAACCTCGTGGGCCTGATCGCAATTGTCGCCTCGGTGGCATATGGGGCCGCCACCTTCTTTGACTACAGCATCTCCAGATTCAGTGAGTCTTGGGCTGCGGGGTACTCGCTCGAGCGGGTATTCGTCATCTTCCTTTGTATCTTGGCACTGACGGCACTCGCAAATATTTTCTCAAGTCGCCTGTTAGCTGTCTTCAACAACATCTCGGTGTGGTGGCACGTTATTGGCGCGGCCATCATCGTGATCATCCTGCTCTTCTTCTTGAAGGAGGGGGCAACCCACTGGGGTGTTACCGACGTTTTCACCGGAAAGGTCAATAACACCTTCGGACTCTTCGGCAGCGGCGATGGCGCTATCAATGGCGCTGGCACCAACGGCCCGGGCTTCTGGTTCTACGTATTGCCACTGGGTTTCTTGCTCACCCAGTACACAATCACCGGCTATGACGCCTCGGCGCACCTTTCCGAAGAGACCAATGGCGCGGCTAATGCGGCGGCCAAAGGCATCTGGCGCTCAATCTTCTACTCGGCGATTGGCGGTTGGGTACTCCTGCTTCTATTCCTGTTCGCCGTTCAGGATCCAATCGCGGTTTCGGCCGGTGGTGGTGGTGTCCAAGTCATCCTCGACCAAGCGCTCACTCCGCAGATGTCCGGCAGTGTGCTGCTAATTGCAACGATCGGGCAGTTGTTCTGCACGACGGCCTGCCTCACCTCGGCCTCGCGAATGCTGTTCGCGTTCAGCCGTGACGGTGCGGTACCAGGTGCCAAGTTGTGGGCCCGGGTCAACAAAGCCAAGACGCCGGTTTACGCCGTGGTGGCGGTGACCGTCGCAGGGTTGATTTTGACCTTGCCGGCTCTGTGGAAAGTAAATATCGGCAGCGCAGAAGAGCCGATCTACACCGTGACCGCGTTCTTCGCGGTGGTATCGATCGGAGTGCTCGGGCTGTATCTGGCCTTCGCTATCCCGATTTACTACCGCTGGAAGAAGGGCGCTGATTTCAAGCAGGGGACATGGAACTTAGGAAACAAGTGGAAGTGGATGGCGCCGATCGCAGTTATTGAGATCCTGGTTACCTCTGTCTACTTCATCTTGCCGCTGTACCCGGCTGGAGCACCGCCCTTTATGCGCGGTTTCCTCGGCGCACCAAGTGCGGAGGAAGTCCCATTTGATTGGAAGTCGGTCAACTATGCCCCACTGGTAATGGGGACGATCTTGATCGCACTTTGGATCGGCTGGCATGTGTCGGCCAAGAAGTGGTTCACCGGCCCCAAGATGACGATTGACCAACCCGCCGGTGTTTCATCGGCCGACTAAATCGGCCTTGAGCGCGAGCGCAAGGGCTTTCATCAGCCCCCGCAGGGCTAAGGGTTAGCAAAGTCGGCGGGTGGACACCTGCAAGTGTCCACCCGCCGAATTTATTTTGCGGCCAGGTCTTTTAGCGACGCCATCACTAATTCGGCATCAACGGGGTCGACAATCTCGCAGCCACTGAGTAACTCGATGGCTCGGGCAGCCACTTCCCGACTGCCTTTTGGGTTACCTCGAGCTTGGTGGGTGAGTGCTGCTCCCCACTGGGCTAGTGCTCGCCAGCAGTCGCGTTCGCCGGGCGGGCAGCAGCGCCAACGCTGCTCGAAAACTTCATGGGCATGAAATGGCAAATCTTGATTCAGATAGCTAGTCGCTTCATCCCACGCAGTGGCACTTGAAATGTCGTCGCGTTCCGGCACAGTGGCAACTATTTGATGCGCAGGCGCGTCGAGAGCCAGTGGGCGGCCGTAACGATCACGCGGGCGTGTCATCGAAACTACTTATGCTGTTCGGCAAGCCAAGGAAGAATAACCGAGTTGAAGTCGTCGGGGGATTCCTCGTGCGGAAAATGCCCAGTTTGCATGGCTTCGAATTCGTAGTTTGCACTCACGTACTTGTCACTGCCATTGCAACTTTCTATTAGCACCATCGGGTCCTGAGCTCCGTGAATCTGCAGCACATTCATGTCGATTGGCGCAGACATGGCTGACATGTACCGCAGGCCATCGGGGCGCAGCAGTGAGCGCACGGACCAACGGTGGTACTCAATCGCGGTGTGGGCGGTGGGCCAGCGCAAGAATGCCGCGCGGTACATTTCACCAGCCTCATCAACCCACTGCGGTGATGCCGACCACTTAGTTAGTAGCTCGCTAATGCGTTCAGCGTCAGCCTTCATGAATGAATTCTCGGGCAAGAATGGCAATTGGAAACCTGCTAGGTAACCCAGTTTGCGAAGTTGGCGCGGCCGCAGGGCTGCTCGGCGCATTACCCGTGGATGTGGAGCCGAAACGGTGACGATGCCACGCACCGCATCAGGTTGGGTTACGGCCATTGACCAAGCGATCAAGCCACCCCAGCCATGACCGATGACAATTGCATCTGATTCACCTAGACAACGAATTACTCCGGCAACGTCAGCCGAAAGACTGATGGGGTCGTAGCCGTGCGGGGTGTGATCTGAGCCCCCGTAGCCGCGCAGGTCCATTGCGATGGCGTGGTAACCAGCCGCCGCCAGGGCGGTTACCTGCTTTCGCCAAGTCCACCAATAGGTCGGGAATCCATGTAAGAGAACCACCGCGGGGCCAACCCCTGCCTCAACAACATGAAAGCGTGCGCCGTGAGCGGGCACATCTCGATGGGTCCAGGGCCCTGGTACCCGGATGGCTTGCTCAGGATCAAGAATTGGCACAGTTCAGATGCCGGAACTCTCGGGGTTGGTAGCCCCCAGAGCACTAGCTGTGCGGCCAAGCTCATCGATCGTGGCCATTGTCCCGCTTCGCACCTGGAGAAGTTTCTTGCGCGCGATTAGCCCGGTAATGACGGCGCCGAGAATCAGCAGCAGAGCCACGATCAAGAATCCAAGCCAAGTCTGCAGGCCGAGCTGCACTAAGCCGTAAGCGAGTGAAACTAGCAAGAAAATGGTGGCGAGCGAGATCAGTGATAGAGCCGCGATGCCGAGTGCGGCCCCGGCACCGAAGCGTGAACCCGCCTTACTGATTTCGTCCTTGGCCAATGCCAACTGCGCCAATGCCAAACGTTGGGCATCAGAAACCACCTTGCTAACCAGCTCGGTGATGCTCGGTTCGGTCTTAGCTGCCATGGTGATCCTCCGGGTAGAGGCTACCGTCCGGGCTCCTGCTGGTAAACATCCGGGATTCCGTCGCCGTCCTCATCGCGCTCCTCAACCAGCGCGATGGCGGAGAAATGCCGGTTTCGCGTAACCAGCAGCGCCGACGCCAGCAGCGCCGAAGTTATTGACCCGGCGAGGATCGCGGTTTTGGCAGCGGCGAGCTCAAGAGGGCTATCGCCGTAGGCGACCTCGGCGATGAGCAGTGGCACGGTGAAGCCGACCCCGGCCAGTAGCCCGATCGCTGCGACGTCAAGCCAAACGAGGGGGGCCGCGAGTGAGGCCTTGGTGAAACGCGCAACAACCCATGAAGCAACTACAACGCCAATGGGTTGTCCGACAACAAGTCCAATGATCACGCCCAGTGCGATAGGTGTGGCAAGTACCTCGCTAAGGCCAATGCTCGTGAGGCTAACGCCGACAACACAGAAAGCAAAAACCGGTACACAGAATCCGGCACTAAGTGGATGCAATCGATGGCCAACTCGATCGGCGGGGGAACGAACCTCGCCTGGATCATTTCTCACTCGAGTGAGAAGTCCAAGAACCACCCCGGCGATTGTTGCGTGGATCCCACTTTCATACATAGAGATCCAGGCCAATAAAGCCAGTGGAACATATAGATAAACCGAGGTAATTCGCCGCCGTTGCGCGAACCAATAAACCGCGAAGCAGGCTATGCAAGCAAGAATCCACCAGATACTAAATGAGCTCGAATAGAAGATACCGATGACGACTATGGCACCTAAATCATTCACGACCGCCAATGTGAGCAGGAAGGCGCGCAATGCGACCGGTACCCGCCGGCCAACTACGGCAAGTACCGCGAGGCCAAATGCGATATCACTAGCCATCGGGATACCCCAGCCCCGAGTGGAACCGTCAACGGCGGTCGAATTGATCAAGAAGAAGATGGCTGCCGATAGAGCCATGCCCCCGAGAGCACCGGCGATTGGTACAGCGGCTCTAGCGGGTTTAGAAAGTGACCCGAGAACAAATTCATGTTTGAGTTCGAGTCCGACCACGAAGAAGAAAACCGCTAGTAATGCATCGGCAGCCCAAGCAGATATGGGTAGTGACAGCCACGGTGGTCCAATCTCAGTTTGCACGAAGGCGAAGTAGGTATCGCTCCATACTGAGTTGGCCCAGATCAGCGCAACCGCCGCTGCGATGAGAAGCAGTACACCGCCAACGGTTTCGTTGCGTAGTTGCTCGAGAATCCAGCCGCGTTCGCGAAGCGAAGGACGCGCGAGGAAATCTTCGGGCGTGGTCATCCGCTAATTATCAGTCCTCGCTCTTATTGGTATCAAGGCCGGCTGCGATGAGGGTCATCACTGCTGGGTCAGCAAGTGTGGTGGAGTCACCGACATCGCGATGTTCGGCGACGTCGCGCAGTAGGCGGCGCATGATTTTGCCGGAGCGTGTCTTCGGTAATTCAGCAACGATCAGGATTTGCCGCGGTTTGGCGATGGCCCCAATCTCGTGCGCGACATGGTCGCGCAACTCTTTGACAATTGAGGTGCGATCGGAGTCTTCCACAGCCACCCCGCCTTTGAGTATTACAAAGGCGACGATGGCTTGCCCGGTGGTCGCATCGGTTGCTCCGACTACAGCAGACTCGGCGACTTTTGGATGTGAGCCGAGCGCAGCTTCAACCTCGGTAGTTGAGATGCGATGCCCAGATATATTCATCACATCATCGACTCGACCGAGGAGGCGAATTGCGCCGTCATGGTCAAGGCGAGCACCGTCGCCGGCAAAGTACACATCGGGGAAGTGTTGCCAGTAGGCCTCCCGATAACGCTCGGGATCGCGCCAAATCCCACGCAGCATTGATGGCCAGGGCTCG